>JANMTL010000050.1:0-11847 GCA_031390425.1 Rhizobacter sp. | reverse complement strand
GGCCGAGCACCATCATGTGGTGCGGCACATCGGGATACTGGCGGTCGGTGCCGAAGTACCAAACGAACAGGCTCATCGAATAGCGGCCCTTGTCGATCTTGCGATCGCTCCAGTGGCGGCGATATTCCGGTCGGATCAGGTTCCGATAGGTCCACGCGGTGTCGGCGTTCGACACCACGATGTCGGCGTGCAGGTGCTCGCCGCTCGCGAGCGTGACGCCGGTGGCGAGCGGTTTGCCGCCGGCTGTCGGCACGCAGGTGATCTCCCGCACTTCGGCGTTCAGGCGCAACTCGGCGCCGCTGCCTTCGAGCAGGCTGACCAGCCCGTTGATCAGTGCGCCGGTGCCGCCCATCGCCCAGTGCACGCCGAACTTGCGCTCGAGCGCGGTGATCAGGCTGTAGACGCAGGTGCAGGCGAACGGGTTGCCACCGATCAGTAGCGGGTGAAAGCTGAACACGATGCGCAGCTTGGGGTCGCGCAGGTGGCGGGCCGTCATCGCGTACAGCGTTTGCCAAGCGCGCATCTTCATCATCGACGGCACTGCGGCGAGCAGGTCGCCGACGGTGTCGAACGCGACCGTGGCGAGTTCTTCGAAGCCGAGCTTGTAGCAGCGGTCGGACTCGGCGATGAACGACTCGTAGCCAGCCAGATCCGCCGGGCTGAAGCGGGCGACTTCGGCGCGCATCGCGTCGTGGTCACCGCTGTAGTCGAAGTAGGTGCCGTCGTCGAACTGGATGCGGTAGAACGGATCGAGCGGGCGCAGATCGACGTCATCGGACATCTTGCGGCCGCACAGCGCCCACAGCTCTTCGAGCATGAACGGCACGGTGATGATGGTCGGCCCGGCGTCGAACGTGTAGCCGTCCTGCCGGTACACATAAGCGCGACCACCGGGTGCGTCCAGTTTTTCCAATACCGTCACCTGGTAGCCGCGAGCGCGCAGGCGGATGGCGGCCGCCAAGCCACCGAAGCCACTGCCGATCACCAAGGCGGTCGGTGCACAGGCGTTCGGGGGAGTCGATCCGGTGTCGGCGTGCGCCAGAAAACCGGGTTCAAAGAAGGAGCGGGGTTTCATCGGGCGGGATGTCCTCTGGTACTGCAAAGCCAGTGTCTTCGGGCCGGTCGAAGGTCGCAATAAGTGTAAGTTTAGATTGACACTCTGTGGTGTCAATCCCAGAATAATCCTCATGTCGTCTCGTGCCTTGTCCGCCCCCTCGTCCGCACCGACGTGGCCGGTTGTCGCTGAACTGCTGAAGCCGATCACCTGGTTTCCGCCAATGTGGGCGTTTTGCTGCGGGGTGATCGCCTCGGGCGTTTCACCGGACGGTCACTGGTTGCTGATCGTCACCGGCGTCCTGTTGGCCGGCCCGCTGGTGTGCGCCAGCAGCCAGGCCGTCAACGACTGGTTCGACCGCCATGTGGACGCGATCAACGAGCCGCACCGCCCGATTCCGTCGGGCCGCATGCCGGGGCGCTGGGGGCTGTACATCGCGGTCGCCTGGACAGCGCTGTCGCTGGGCGTTGCCACCACGCTCGGTACGTGGGGCTTCGCGGCCGGCGCCGCCGGTCTGCTGCTGGCGTGGGCTTACAGCGCGCCGCCGCTGCGGTTGAAGCGAAACGGCTGGTGGGGCAATGCGGCCTGCGGCCTGTGTTACGAAGGGTTGGCGTGGGTGACCGGCGCGGCGGTGATGTCCGGGGGTGCCATGCCCGATGGCCGCACGCTGGCGCTGGCCGCGCTTTACAGCGCCGGGGCGCACGGGATCATGACGTTGAACGATTTCAAGGCCATTGAGGGCGACCGCCGCATGGGCATCGCATCGCTGCCGGTGCAGTTGGGTGTGCAGGGTGCGGCGCGGGTGGCCTGCCTGTTCATGCTGCTGCCTCAGTTCGTGGTGGTGCTGCTGCTGATCTTCTGGGGCGGGCCGTTGCATGCGATCACTGTCGGCGCACTGATGCTGCTGCAAGCGCTGTTGATGGACTACTTCCTCGATCGTCCTGTCGAGCGCGCGCTGTTGTACAGCGGCTTCGGCGTGCCGCTGTTCGTCGCCGGGATGATGGTCAGCGCTTTCGCGCTTCGATCGCTGGGAGCCGTTGCACCATGAATCCGGCCTGCTGCCGGGGTGTGAATCAGAACCACTGCGTTGGCGACGCGCGTGTCGCCAGCATCGAGTCGAGGTGAATGCGAGGTGAATGGCATGACTACAACCGAAACCTTTGACGTGGTGATCGTCGGCGGTGGCCCCGCCGGATCAACGGCGGCCCACGACTTGGCGCTGCAGGGCCGCTCGGTGCTGCTGCTCGACCGCGTCGGGCGCATCAAGCCGTGTGGCGGCGCGATTCCGCCGCGGCTGATCAAGGACTTCGCGATTCCCGACGAGTTGCTGGTCGCCAAGGCCCGCTCGGCACGGATGATTTCGCCGAAGGACAAGCGCGTCGACATTCCGATCGAAGACGGCTTCGTCGGCATGGTCGACCGCGATGTCTTCGACGAATGGCTGCGCGAGCGTGCGGCGGCCAGCGGCGCGGTGCGCCGCAACGGCACTTTCGACAAGCTGACGCGCGACGACGACGGTGTCAGCGTGGTTCATTTCACCCAGCGCGAAGGCCGCGAGCGCCGCAGCGCCAAGCCCGGTGAATTGACCCAGGGCGTGCCCGCCAGTGTGCGCGCTCGAGCGGTGATCGGTGCCGACGGCGCGCGTTCCAAGGTCGCCAGCCAGGCGGTGCCCGGGGCCAAAGACACGGAATACGTCTTCGCGTACCACGAAATCGTCCGCGCACCGGCCATCAAGCCAGCCGATTACGACGGCTCGCGCTGCGACGTGATCTATCGAGGCACGGTGTCGCCCGACTTTTACGGCTGGGTGTTCCCGCACGGCGACACGCTAAGCATCGGCACCGGCAGCGCCGACAAGGGCTTTTCGTTGCGCGGTGCCGTCGCAGACCTGCGCAAGGCGTCTGGCCTGGGAGATGCCGAAACCCTGCGCCGCGAAGGGGCTCCGCTGCCGATGAAGCCGCTGAAGCGTTGGGACAACGGGCGCGATGTGGTGCTCGCGGGCGACGCGGCGGGCGTGGTGGCACCTGCGTCGGGCGAAGGCATCTATTACGCGATGGCCGGCGGGCGTCTGGCGGCCGAATCGGTCGATGACTTGCTACGCACTGGCGACGTCAAGTCGTTGAAGCTCGCGCGCAAGCGCTTCATGAAAGCACATGGCACGGTGTTCCGCGTGCTCGGGATCATGCAGTGGTTCTGGTACTCGAACGACAAGCGGCGCGAGAGCTTCGTCAAGATCTGCGAGGACAAGGACGTGCAGCAGCTTACTTTCGAGTCGTACATGAACAAGGAACTGGCGCGCAAGAAGCCGATGGCCCATTTGCGCATTTTCCTCAAGGACATGGCGCATCTGATGGGCTTCGCTCGCGCTTGATCATCGTCGGGGACTGGCTCGCGCCGCAGCGGCTCATTGCCATCGTCATCGGTTTCACCCTGCTGGAAGGCGCGGCGCTGTGGATCTACCGACAGCGCACCGGCAAAGGCGTTCGGGGCTGCGACTTCATCGCAAACTGGGTGTCGGGGCTGTGCTTGATGTTCGCGGTGTACAGCGCTCTCGTCGGCGCTTGGTGGGTTTGGGTCGCGCTGTGGATGATGGCGTCAGGACTCGCGCACTGGAGTGACTTGTGGTCGCGTTGGCAGCGTTGACATGCGGGCGCTCGATCGAAAAAAGCCGGGACGCTGTTGCGCTCCCGGCTTTTTGGTTTGGGGCCGCAGCAGCGGCCCCGGTTTCATGCCTGCTGCTGAATCACGCTGCCTTCGGCGCGTAGGCGCTGCACCAGCCTTTGGTGGCGACCTGCTTGCCGGCGAACAGCGGGCAGCCACCGGCCGCATCGGCTGCCTTGCCCTGGAACAAGGCGCAGTTGCCGCAAATCTGTGTCGCCTTGTGGGCCGGGAACTTCTTGGCATCGACCTTGGTGGTGTCGGCCTTGTAGCCGAGCGCGACAGCGTTGGCGTCGGCCTCTCCGACCAGCGGTGGGGCGGCTTGGGCCATGACTTGCGATGCGGCCAGGGCGCTGCCGCCGACCACGACCTGCATCATGAAGGTGCGACGATTGGTGATGCTCATGAGGAATCTCCGTTGTTGGGAACTCAGCTAACGTCCGACGACGTGTTCGGATGACAAATTTTTGCACGAAGCGCGACTCGACGGTCTTTCGGTGAACCGCAGCGTCGCGAACCTGGGATCGATCGGCGCGGGTTAATCCGGCTCAGGCGGTCAAACCGTGCTCCTACAATTTTTGTTGCATTCGCACAATTCGACTGTCAGGAAACCTCCGATGCCATCGACCCGACGCTCTGCCCAGCAGCCGAATGCTCAGAGCGAGGGGGCACCTACCGCGTCGAGCGCAACGCCCGCGGACACGCGGATTCTGAAAAAGTATCCCAACCGTCGGCTCTACGACACCATGGCGAGCAGCTACATCACGCTCGCCGATGTCAAGAAAATGGTGCTGTCGGGTCAGGATTTCGTGGTGCGCGATGCCAAGACATCCGAAGACCTGACGCGCAGCATCCTGTTGCAGATCATCCTGGAAGAAGAAAGCGGCGGTGTGCCGATGTTCTCCAGCCAAATGCTCGGGCAGATCATTCGTTTTTACGGGCACTCCATGCAGGGCATGATGGGTTCGTACCTCGAAAAAAACTTGCAAACCTTCACCGAAATCCAGGGCCGCCTCGCCGATCCCGCGCTCGGCCTGTACGACCCTGCCGCCCTCACGCCCGAGATCTGGGGCCAGTTCCTGAACGGTCAGGCGCCGGCTGTGCAGGGCCTGATGAGCACCTATCTCGAGCAGTCGAAAACCATGTTCTCCCAGATGCAGGACCAAATGGCCAAGCAAGCCGGGACGCTGTTCCCCGGCATGCCTGGTTTCATACCGCCCAAGCGCTGACGCAGGGCGTTCGCCGGGCCTGGGGTCTGACGCGTCAGGCTTTGAGGCGAAAATGCGGTGATGACTCCAGACGCTATCACCTCCGTTCTTCCCCCACGCAGCTCGGGCGCACCGAAGATCGGCTTCGTGTCGCTCGGCTGTCCGAAGGCGTTGACCGACTCGGAACTGATCCTCACGCAACTGCGTGCCGAGGGTTACGACACCTCGAAAACCTTCGCGGGTGCCGATCTGGTCATCGTCAACACCTGCGGCTTCATCGACGATGCGGTGAAGGAAAGCCTCGACACCATCGGCGAGGCGCTGGCCGAGAACGGCAAGGTCATCGTCACCGGCTGCCTGGGCGCCAAAGGCGGCAAGGACACGGGCGAGGGCGGCGGTAACCTGGTGCGCCAGATGCACCCCAGCGTGCTGGCGGTGACCGGCCCGCACGCCACGCACGAGGTGATGGATGCGGTGCATCGGCATGCGCCGAAGCGCCACGACCCGTTCACCGACCTGGTTCCGGCGCGTACTTCAGAGGACAACAGCAATGACATCGGCGTCAAGCTGACGCCGCGGCACTACGCCTACCTGAAGATCAGCGAAGGCTGCAACCACCGCTGCACCTTCTGCATCATCCCGAGCATGCGCGGTGACCTGGTGTCGCGGCCGATCGGCGACGTACTGGGCGAAGCGCAGCGCCTGTTCGAGGCTGGCGTGAAAGAGCTGCTGGTGATCAGCCAGGACACCAGCGCCTACGGGGTCGATGTGAAGTACCGCACCGGCTTCTGGGACGGCAAGCCGGTCAAGACCCGCATGCTCGATTTGTGCGAAAAGCTCGGCGAACTCGCGTCCCCGCATGGTGCCTGGGTGCGGCTGCACTATGTGTATCCGTATCCGCACGTCGACGAGGTGCTGCCGCTGATGGCGCAGGGTCTGGTGCTGCCGTACCTCGATGTGCCGCTGCAGCATTCGCACCCCGATGTGCTCAAACGCATGAAGCGCCCGGCCAGCGGCGAACGCAACCTGGAGCGCATCCAGCGCTGGAGAGATCTCTGCCCGCAATTGGTGATCCGAAGCACCTTCATTGCCGGCTTTCCGGGCGAGACCGACGCCGAGTTTGAGCACCTGCTCGACTTCATGCGCGCTGCCGAGATCGACCGGGCCGGTTGCTTCGCTTACTCACCCGTGGCGGGCGCGGTGGCCAACGAACTGCCCGGTGCGCTGCCTGCCGCCGTGCGCGAAGCGCGTCGCGCGCGCTTCATGCAGGTCGCTGAAGCGGTGTCTGCGGCCAAGTTGGCCCGGCGGGTCGGTGCGACGATGCAGGTGCTGGTCGATGCCGCGCCTGCGCTCGGCCGCCGGGGCGGCACCGGCCGCAGCTACGCCGATGCGCCCGAGATCGACGGCGTCGTCCAACTGCTGGCGCCTGAGAAGGCATCGAAGACGCTGAAGGTCGGCGACTTCACCCGCGCACGCATCGTCGGCACGCAGGGGCATGATCTGATCGCGCAGCCGGTCTGAGGGTCTGAGCATGGTGGAGCGCAACGACCCCGCCAGCGATCCATCGGGCGCGACCGCGCTGATCCATCATGACTACCTGCCGCCGACGGGATTCGCGGCGGTGCAGCCGCCGGTGCACAAGGCGTCGACCGTCATCTTCGAGAGCACGCGCGCCTTGCTGGCGCGTGGGTGGAAAGACAAGGCCGGCTACAGCTACGGCCTGCTCGGCACGCCGACTACCTACACCCTCGAAGCGCGCATCGCAACGCTCGAAGGCGGCGTCCACACGCTTCTGCTGCCCAGCGGTCTGGCCGCCATCGCGCTGGTCGACATGGCGCTGCTGCGCACAGGCGATGAGGTACTGATCCCCGACAACGCGTACGGCCCTGGCAAGGATCTGGCGCGCGGCGAGCTGGCGCGCTGGGGCATCACGCACCGCTTCTACGACGCGATGGACCCGGATTCGCTCGCTGCCGCATTGAGCCCGGCCACCAAGCTGGTGTGGCTCGAAGCGGCCGGCTCGGTGACGATGGAGTTTCCCGATCTGCCCGCGCTGATCCGCATCGCGCGAACGCACGGCGCGCTGACGGCGCTGGACGACACCTGGGGCGCCGGCATCGCCTTCAACCCGTTCGCCCTGGTGGCCGACCTCGGAGTCGACATCTCGGTGCAGGCACTGACCAAATACCCGTCCGGCGGTGCCGATGTGTTGATGGGCTCGGTCACCACGTGCGATGACGACCTGCACCTGCGACTGAAGGTGACCCACATGCGCATGGGCTGGGGTGTCGGCGCCAACGATGCAGAACTGCTGCTGCGATCGTTGTCGACGCTGGCGCTGCGCTATCACGCCCACGACGTGGCGGCTCGACGCTTGGCGACCTGGTGGAGTGCGCGCGCCGAGGTGACGCAGGTGCTGCATCCGGCGCTGGCCGCATCACCCGGACACGACGCGTGGCAGCGGCTGTGCAGCGCATCGGCGGGCCTGTTTTCCGTCGTCTTCGACGAGCGCTACAGCGCGCGGCAGGTGCACGCCTTCGTCGATGCGCTGCGGCTGTTCAAGATCGGTTTCTCGTGGGCTGGTCCGGTCAGCCTGGTCGTGCCGTACGACCTGAACACGATGCGCGTTCGGCCAGCGTGGCAGGGGACGCTGGTGCGTTTTTCGGTGGGGCTCGAAGCGGTTGAAGACTTGGTCGAGGATTGCGAACAGGCGCTGTGGGTGTTGGGGTGAGCGTGCGTGATGCGCAACGGCTGCCGTTGATCGATCTGCTGAAGGTCATTGCGTCGCAGCTGATCGTGCTGCATCACTTGGCGTTCTATGGCCCGATGGCCGACCGCGCGGCGCCCCTGATGCCGTGGGTGATCGACTGGCTGGCCGATCCGGCGCGCATGGTGGTGCAGGTTTTCCTGGTGGTGAGTGGTTACCTGGCCGCGCTGAGCCTGGCATCCGACGGGCATCTGCGCACGTCGCCGCGGGTGTGTTCCCGCTTGTTCGAGCGCTATCTGCGCCTGGCTCTGCCGCTGGCGCTGGCCCTGCTGCTGGCGATTGCCGCGGCGGCGCTGGCGCGCAGCTGGATGGCGCACCCGTCGGTGCCACTGGCGCCGCGCCCGATGCAGTTTGTCTCGCATCTGCTGCTGGCCCAGGACCTGATCGGTGAAGAAGCGCTGTCCGCCGGCATCTGGTACATCTCGATCGACCTGCAGCTGTACGCAGCGCTGCTGCTGTGGCTGGCGCTGGTGAGGGCGGTGCTGACGGGCTCAGATGCCGTGCGCCGCGCTTTGCCCTGGGGCGTGGTGGCGGCGGTGGCCTGGTCGGCGGTTTGCGTGAACCGGGACTCGACCTGGGACGTCTTCGCACCGTACTTCTTCGCGGCGCATGGCCTGGGCGTACTCGCCGCGTGGGCGCGTGGCGGCCGCTCAGCGCGCGCCGCGTTTGCCCTTGCGCTGCTCAGTGTGCTGTTTGGTTTGTGGCTGGAATGGCGCGATCGGTTGGCGTTGGCGACGACACTGGCTGTGCTGCTGTGGGCGTCGCATGCGATCCGCGGCCGGCTGCGTGCACGGCCGACCTTTGCACGTTCTACGGGGCTCGACGCGCTGCACTACCTGGGTCAGATCAGCTATGCGACCTTCCTGGTGCACTTCCCGGTTTGCCTGGTGGTCAATGCGGCGTTTACCGCATTCGTGCCGCCACTGGCCTGGCTGCAGGCCATCGGGGTGTTGCTGGCCTGGAGCAGCAGCATCGCCGCCGGAGCGCTGTTCCATCATGTGGCCGAGGTGCCGTTGATGCGGCTGGTCTCGCGCTGCAAAGCGACAGGGTGGGGCTTTGGTCGGCGGCAGGGGGCCGTGTAGCGCTGAGTGACGCCTTTTGCGTGCCGCGAAACGGAAGTCGCCGCTGCGCTGCGCAAAGGCTTACGCCTTGGATGAGACTTTATGTCTCATCAATCTTCCTTTTTCCCGATCCCAATCTCGCTTCTTCTCGGTGTCGCGCTTGTCGTGTTCGGCCTTGCCCTTGGCGAGTGCGATCTCGGCCTTGACGAGGCCGCCTTTGAAGTGCAGGTCGAGGGGCACCAGGGTGTAGCCCTTTTGCTCGACCTTGCCGACCAGCCGCTTGATCTCTTCCTTGTGCAGCAGCAGCTTCTTGGTGCGGTCGGCCTCGGGGCTGATGTGGGTCGAGGCGCTGCGCAGCGCGTTGATGCGGCAGCCGATCAGAAACAACTCACCGTCGCGGATGACCACGTAGCCGTCGGTCAACTGCACCTGGCCGGCGCGGATCGCCTTGATCTCCCAGCCCTGCAACATCATGCCGGCTTCGTAGCGTTCTTCGAGGTGATAGTCGAACCGGGCGCGGCGGTTCTCGGCGATGGGCATGAAGGGGTCGCGCTCAGGGCACGTCAATACAATCTGACGATTGTATGAAGCACGTCAAAAAATCAGTGCTGCTGTGGTACTCGCCGCACGAGATGTACTCGCTGGTCACTGCGGTGGCCGACTACCCGAAGTTCCTGCCCTGGTGCGCTCGCGCCGAGGTGCTGGAGCACACCGACTCGGCGATGACAGCGCGGCTGCACTTGGCCTTCGCCGGCATCCGCCATGCGTTCACCACCCGCAACGAGCACGACACCGACCGCGCGGTGCGCGTCAAGCTGGTCGATGGGCCGTTCTCACTGCTCGACGGAAGCTGGCGATTTCAGCCGGTGGGCACCGAATCGCAGGCTTGCAAGGTCGAGTTCGAGTTGCGCTATGCGTTCGCGAGTCTCGCGCTGGAGGTCGTGGTCAGCCCGGTGTTCGACCGCATCGCCAACACGTTCGTCGATTCGTTCGTCAAGCGGGCGGCGCAGGTCTATGGAGAACGCTGAAGACGTGACCCTTCACGTGGCGGTGGTCGTCAGCCCGGCGGCGGGCGAAGTTGCGCAAATCGAGTTGACGCTATCGCGCGGGGCCACGGTGCGTGATGCGCTGCTGCGCAGTGGCCTGTGCCCGCAGGCCGCCTGCGGTGATCTTTCGCCATTGAAGCTCGGGGTCTGGGGGAAGCTCAAACCACTGGATCAGGTGTTACGCGATGGCGATCGCGTCGAGGTCTATCGCCCGCTGCAGGTCGATCCCAAAGAGGCTCGCCGCCGCCGCCAGCGCGCTACTTGCAGTCCGACGCGATCACGGCCTTAGCGCGGCTCGATTCTTCGGCACGGCCCTTGTCGTCGAGCACCTCGCGCTCGCCTTTTTCGTTGACCCGGGCGATGCGCAAACCTTCGTCGATCACCCGCGACTGGCTGCGCGCCCGACTGCAGTTTTCCGCCTTTTGGGCGGCGATTTTTTCATCTTCCGCTTTGGACTTGGCGGCTTTTTCCTGCTCGGCCTTGCGAAGCTTGGCTTCCAGCTCGGGTTCGACGATCTTGGGTGCAGGCAGGCCGGGCGCCGAGGCCGCCGGCTCGACATCGGCCGGTATCACATTGCGCAGCTTGGCGCCGGCCGGGCGTTGCAACACGGCGGACTCGGGCGTGCCTTGGGGCGGCGGCAGGTCGCTGTACTGGGTCTGGCCGCTCTTGTCGCGCCACTTCCACTGCGCAGCCGCCGGTATGCACAGGCTGGTCATCAGCACGATTCCGACCATCGCAGCGAGCCCTTGACGCATGAAGCAAACACCTCCGTTGTACCCGGCCAAAGTGTAAGCGTGCCACTTCGTCGAGCCAACCGCAACTGCGCGTCGAAACCGTGCAACTGTTCCGCATACCTATAATTTCGGTTTGCGTCAGGAGACCTTTCCATGCGCCTTCTTGGCAAAGCGCTCACCTTCGACGATGTGTTGTTGGTGCCAGCGTTCTCCCAGGTGTTGCCCCGCGACACCAGCCTCGCCACCCGAATCTCTCGCAACATCCACTTGAACCTGCCACTCGTGTCTGCTGCGATGGACACGGTGACTGAAGCGCGGCTCGCGATCGCCATCGCGCAAGAAGGCGGTATGGGCATCGTGCACAAGAACTTGAGCGTGAAGCAGCAAGCGGCCGAAGTGGCGCGCGTCAAGCGCTATGAATCCGGCGTGCTGCGCGACCCGATCACGGTGACGCCCGACACGCCGGTGCGACAGGTGGTCGAGCTGTCTCGGCAACACGGCGTGTCGGGCTTTCCGGTGCTCGAAGGCACCCGCGTCGTCGGCATCGTGACCAACCGCGACCTGCGGTTCGAGACCCGGCTGGATGCCCCGGTGCGCGAGATCATGACGCCGCGCGAGCGGCTGGTCACGGTCGATGAGCGTGCCACGCTCGAAGACGGCAAGGCGCTGATGCACCTGCACAAGCTGGAGCGCGTGCTGGTGGTCAATGGGGTCGGCGAGTTGCGCGGCCTGATGACGGTCAAGGACATCACCAAGCAAACAAGTTTCCCGAGCGCCGCGCGTGATGCGCAAGGCAAGCTGCGCTGCGGCGCGGCGGTGGGTGTGGGCGAGGGCACCGAAGAACGCGTCGAAGCGCTGGTGCGCGCCGGTGTCGATGCGATCGTGGTCGACACCGCGCATGGCCACAGCGCCGGTGTGATCGAGCGGGTGCGCTGGGTCAAGCAGCACTATCCGCAGGTCGATGTGATCGGCGGCAACATCGCCACCGGCTTGGCAGCGCTGGCGCTGGTCGAGGCGGGGGCCGATGGCGTCAAGGTCGGCATCGGGCCGGGTTCGATCTGCACGACCCGCATCGTCGCGGGTGTCGGCGTGCCGCAGATCACCGCGATCGACAACGTGGCCAAAGCGCTGGCCGGCAGTGGCGTGCCGCTGATCGCCGATGGCGGCATCCGCTACTCGGGCGACATTGCGAAAGCGCTGGCGGCCGGTGCGCACACGGTGATGATGGGCGGCATGTTTGCGGGCACCGAAGAGGCGCCGGGCGAGATCGTGCTGTTTCAAGGCAGAAGCTACAAGAGCTACCGCGGCATGGGCAGCAT
>JANMTL010000045.1:0-2161 GCA_031390425.1 Rhizobacter sp. | reverse complement strand
CGCCGCTGCCCCGCCCCCGAGCGGCGCGGCCGCGCACCTTCGAGCAATTGGTCTCGGCCGCCAAGGGCTTGGCCTCGCGCTACGGCGCGGAGGGCCCGCGGCTGGCCATCGTCACCAACGGCGGCGGCCCGGGCGTGATGGCGGCCGACTGGCTCAGCGAGATCGGCCTGCAGCTCGGCCGCCTGAGTGCGGCCGAGGCCGCTGCGCTGCGCCCGCAGTTGGCGCCGCTGGCCACGTTGACCGACCTGATCGACCTGGCCGAAGACGCGACGCCCGAACATTTCGAAGCCGCGCTGACGGCGGCGGTGCAAGCGCCGCAGATCGACGGCGTGCTGGCGATCTGCTCGCCGAAACCCGGCACCGACACGTCGGCGATCGCGCGGGCGATGGCCACGGTCAAGGCCCGCTCGGACAAGCCGCTGCTGAGCTGCTGGCTGGGCGATGCATCGGTCAGCGAAGGGCGCCGACTGCTCAGCGACGCGGCGATCCCGACCTTTCGCACGCCCGAATCGGCGGTCGGCGCGTTCGGCAACATCGCGTCGTATCACCGCAACCAGCGACTGCTGCAGCAGACGCCGCCGCCGCTGTCCGACCTGGCGCAGCCCGATGTCGAAGGGGCGCGGATGCTGATCGAGAGCGTGCTCGCCGAGCGGCGCAGCGCGCTCACCGAGATGGAGTCGAAGGCGCTGCTGGCGGCCTTTCACATCCCGGTCACGCAGACCCTGCCGGCGCGCAGCGTGCACGAGGCGGTGCTGATCGCCACGCAACTGGGCTACCCGGTGGCGCTGAAGATCGACTCGCCCGACATCAACCACAAATCCGACGTGCAGGGCGTGGCGCTGAATGTGCTCAACGCGGTCGGCGTGCGCGACGCGTACAACGACATGCTGCGCTCGGTGACACGGCTGCTGCCCGAGGCGCGCATCAACGGCGTGACCTTGCAGAAGATGTCGGGCCAGAAACGCGGCCGCGAGATCTGCATCGGCCTCGTCAACGACGATCCGTTCGGTCCGTTGATCACCTTCGGCGCGGGCGGCACGATGGTCGAGCTGATCGACGACCGCGCGATCGAGCTGCCGCCGCTGAACCAGTTCCTCGCGCGCCGACTCATCGAGCGTTCGCGGGTTGCCGAGACGCTGGGCGCCTGGCGCGGCGCGGCAGCGGCCGACCTGGAATCGCTGGAACACGTGCTGCTGCGCGTGTCCGAGATGGCCTGCGAGCTGCCGCAACTGCGCGAGATGGACATCAACCCGATCATCGTCGACGAGTCCGGCGCGCTGGCCGTCGACGCGCGCATCGTCGTCGGCCAGACGCCGCCGTCGGCCGGCGCGTCGCACCACCGGTATCACCACCTCGCGATCCTGCCGTACCCGTCGAACCACGAGCAGCAGTGGCCGTTGCCGGGCGAGGATGCGGGCGGCGGCTACTACACCGTGCGGCCGGTGCGCCCCGACGATGCGACGATGCTGCAGGCCTTCGTGCGCGAGCTGTCGCCCGAGAGCCGCTACTTCCGCTTCATCTCGACGCTGCAGGAGCTGCCGGCCGCCCTGCTGTCGCGCTTCACGCTGATCGACTACGACCGCGAGATGGCGCTGGTGGCGACACTGCGCTCGGCGTCGGTCGATGGCGATGCCGATGCCGACGGTGACGGGGCTCCGATCGAGCGCATCGTCGGCGTGTCGCGCTACATCACCAACCCGGACCGCAGCACCTGCGAGTTCTCACTGGTCGTCGCCGACGATTTCAAAGGCAAGGGCCTGGGCTCGCGGTTGATGTTGTCGATCATGCAGTTCGCCCGCGAACAAGGCCTGACCGCCATCGAAGGCCTGGTGCTCGCCCGCAACGCCGACATGCTGAAGCTGGTGAAGAACCTGGGCTTCGCGATCGAGCCGTTCGCCGACGACCCGGCTTTCAAGTGGGTGACGAAGGGCTTGTGAGTGCGAAGCCCAGGCGGTGGGTCGTCGCATTGCGTCTACCCTTGAAAAAACGGTCGGGCTCTGGGAGCGGACATGACGACAGTGCAGATCACTTTGCCAGATGAATTGGCGCAAAAAGCAGGCAGCGCCGGGTTGTTGTCGCCGGAGGCGATGCAAGCCATGCTGCGCGAGCCACTGCGTCGGCAGTCGGGCGACGACCTTCGGGCCATGTGGAAACGAATGCC
>JANMTL010000275.1:0-18132 GCA_031390425.1 Rhizobacter sp. | reverse complement strand
CGATTGCTGCGTCGGCGTGCCCGGCTTACCGCCTGCCTATGAAACGCTGTGGTGGGACGACAAGCGCGCGCTGATCTACGCCAGCGACGACAAAGGCGGTGGCCAGTGATTGCGGTCGATACCAACCTGCTGGTCTACGCGCACCGCCGCGAATCGACGTTTCATGCGCCCGCGCGGCAGGCCCTGAGCGCGCTGGCAACTGCAGGCGCGGCTTGGGCCATCCCGTGGCCGTGCCTGCATGAGTTCTACAGCGTGGTGACGAACCCACGCGCATTCAAACCGGCCTCGACCGTGGCCCAAGCCTGTGCGCAGTTGTCGGCGTGGATGGCATCGCCTTCATTGGTGCTGCTGCACGAAGGCCCGAACCACTGGCCCGCGCTGCAAGCCTTGCTGGGCGCTGGCCGCGTGGTCGGTGGCCAGGTCCACGACGCGCGCATCGCCGCCATTTGCCTGGAACACCAGGTGCGCGAACTTTGGTCGGCCGACCGCGACTTCAATCGATTCCCGAGCCTGACGGTGCGCAATCCGTTGGTCAGTTGATCGGGCGGGCGGTCGTTATTTCTGTGCCGCAGCGCCGCTGCACGACGCTGGCAGGTGGGTCGGCTTGGTGCCTTCACCGGCCGCGCAGACCCAGAAAATATCGCCCTGGGTGTCGACACGCGGTGTGAAGACCACGCTCGCGCGTGCGGTCGCAACGGTGAGCGCCATGTTCTCTGTACTGAGCGACAGGGTGGTGCCATCGGTCAGGCGGATCGGAACGCCCGCGCGGGCCAGCGAATCGGGAACCGCTTTTTCGGTCAGGTAGTAGCGCCGCAGCGCGTCACGCGCGCTTTGGGTGTCGAGGATGGCGGCGCTCACTTCGGCACGGATTTTGTAATCGTTGTAGGCCGGCAAGGCCACGGCGGCCAGCATCGCGACGATGTAGATCAGGATCAAAAAGCCGAAGCCCGCTCCCAGCCGCCCGGCGTAGGGAATGAACAGCCCGGGCAGGTAGGCCAGGCGATGGCGCCGGGGCATTGCGGCGTCGGTGTTCATCACGCGCGCGACGCGCTTGGTCAGCCACGGGTAGCCGGCCGTCAGCTCATGGAAGGACATCCAGAAACCCGAAGTTTGGCGGGTTTGGTCCAGGTAGGCCGCGATGTGCCGACTGCGCAAAAAGGTACAGCACGAACCCGAGGGCAAGCCCCAGCAGCGCGCCGCCCAGGGTGCCGACGATCAAGGCCAGCCAGATGAGCAGGCCGAGGACCAGCGCGATGGTGCCGAGCATGCGCTCGCGTGGATAAACAAGTTGGTTCACAAATACTCCGCAGCGCTTGTTGCTCGAGGGTGCCGGTGCCATGCGCACCGACTTGCCCATGACCGCCGCAGTTTGAGGACGCTCAACCCCGCATCCACGCCTCGATCTCATCGGGCGCCACCGGCACGTCGCGGCTGATCAGCTCACAGCCGGTGTCGGTGATCACGGCGTCGTCTTCGAGGCGAATGCCGAGGTTCCAGTAGCGCTCGGGCACGCCGGCCGTCGGCCGCACGTAGAGGCCCGGCTCCAGCGTCACCACCATGCCGGGGCACAGCACGCGCGACGGTCGTTTGACCAGCGTGCCGCCGAGGCCGTCGGGCTGCTCGACCGGGTCTTCGCCCAACGACAGGTACTCGCCCACATCGTGCACATCGCGCCCCAGCCAGTGGCCGGTGCCGTGCATGTAGAACGTGCGGTAGGCGGCGCTCGCAATCACATCATCGACCGCGCCGTGCACCTCGCGCGACAACAGCCCGAGGTCGAGCAGGCCTTGCGCCAGCACGCGCACCGCGGCGTGGTGCGCATCGCGCTGGCGACGACCGGGCCGGGTGACGTCGATGGCCGCTTGCTGTGCTGCCCGCACTAACTCGTACAGCTCGCGCTGCGGCGTGCTGAAACGGCCGTTGGCGGGGAAGGTGCGCGTGATGTCGCTGGCATAGCCGTCGAGTTCGCAGCCGGCATCGACCAGGCACAGCTCGCCCGGCTGCAGCGCCGCCGCACCGGCCGGGTGATGCAGCACGCATGCGTTGGCGCCGGCCGCCACGATGCTCGGGTAGGCCGGGCTTTGCGCGCCGTGGCGGCGAAACTCGTGCAGCAACTCGGCTTCGATCTCGTATTCATGCACCGCAGTCGCGCCCTGCCGAAAGCGCTGCGCGCAGTAGCGCATCACGCGCAGATGCGCGCCCGCAGAGATGGCCGCCGCGCGACGCATCGTGGTCAGCTCGGAGGCGTCTTTGATCAGACGCATCTCGGCGATCAGCGGGTGCAGGTCGCGCAACTGCGTCGGGCATTCGATGCCGACGCGTTCGCGCGCACGCACGGCCGTCAGCCAGCCCTCGATCTGCGATTGCAGCGCCGGACAGCGGCCGAACGGGAACCCAACCGCGACCTGGTTCGCCAGCAGCAGCGGCATCTGCTCGTCCAGTGCTTCGACCGGCAGCGCGCAGTCGATGCCGAGCACGCCCGGCGCTGCATCGACGCCGAGCCGACGCCCGTCCCAGACCTCGCGTTCGGGGTGAGCAGGGCGGCAAAACAGCGTGCTGTGGCCGTCGTTGCGCAGCACCAGCCAGGCCTGCGGTTCGTCGAAGCCGGTCAGGTAATGGAAGTGACTGTCGTGGCGGTATGGGTGGTGGCTGTCGGCGTTGCGCGGGCGCTCGGGCGCGGTCGGCAACACGGCGATATCGATGCCGCCCGAACGCAGCCGCTGCGTCAGTTCGGCGCGTCGCGCGGCGAAGATCGAAGGGGTCATCGGGGCACTATAGCCATGCGCCGGGTGGCTTGGTCGGCGTCGTTTAGGCTCCGCGAATCGACGCTTCCGCAGGACGCCCATGAATGTGCACACCCATGACCTGAGCCCGTGGCAGCACAGCCATGTGTTCGACAGCGGCAACCGCCGTGGCGAAGCGCGCACGCGGGTGGTGTTCGCGGTCACGCTGATCACGATGGTGGCCGAGATCGCAGGCGGCTGGTGGACCGGGTCGATGGCTTTGCTGGCCGATGGCTGGCACATGGGCACGCACGCGCTGGCGCTCGGCGTCGCCGCTGCGGCTTACGCACTGGCGCGCCGTTATGCGCGCGACAGCCGCTATGCCTTCGGCACCTGGAAGATCGAGGTGCTGGGCGGCTTTGCCAGCGCGCTGGTGCTGGCGCTGGTGGCGGTCGGCATTGCGCTGGAATCGGCGCTGCGCTTGTGGCGCGCTGAACCCATCGAGGCGTTCACCGCGCTGTGGGTCGCGTGCATCGGGCTCGCCGTGAACCTGGTGTCGGCCTGGCTGCTGCACGGTGCGGACGATGGGCACGGCCACGATCATGGGCCGTCCCGCGCGCAGGGGCCCGCCGACGACCCTGCGCATCCCCACGCGCCCGCCGCAGCACCGCGACAGGGTCATTCGAACGCTGCGGGCCATGCTCACGCCGACCGTGATCACCACGATCACGGGTCGGCGCATGCCGCTGCAGATCACGCGCCGGCCGCCGCCGAGCGCGGCCACGACCTGAACTTGCGCGCGGCCTATATGCATGTGCTGGCCGATGCGCTGACCTCGGTGCTGGCGATCGCCGCGCTGACGGGCGCGCTGTGGCTGGGCTGGTGGTGGCTGGACCCGCTGGTCGGCGTGCTCGGCGCGGTGGTGATCGGGCTGTGGTCGATCGGGTTGCTGCGCCAGACGGCCGCGGTGCTGCTCGACCGCGAGATGGACCACCCGCTGACCGCGCAGATCCGCGCCGCGATCGAGTCCGACGGCGATGCGCGCGTGGCGGATTTGCACCTGTGGCGCGTCGGCCGCCAGCACTACGCCGCGATCGCCAGCATCGTCGCCGACGCGCCGCTTGCGCCGGCCGCGTACCGCGCGCGGTTGGCCGGGTATTCGGCGCTGGCGCATGTGTCGCTCGAAATCAACCGATGCCCGGGCGCCGACGAGGCGGCGGTCGCTGCGAATAGGGCGCCGCCAGCACCGCCAGCACCGCCAGCACCGCCGGCACCGCCGGCACCGTTGGCATCGCCGGTGGCGCGGGCCTGAGGTCAGGCCTTCAGCGCCGACACCTTGGCGTGCAGATCACGCAAGCTCATGTCGTCGGTGATTGCATCGATGTCCAGTTCGATGCCGAAGGCTTTCTCGATGGCGAGGATGAAATCGAACAGATCGAGCGAATCGAGTTGCAGTGCCGTCAACGGCGTGTCCAGACCGGCAGGCAGGGGTTTGCCTTTGAAATGAAGCGTCAGAAATTCTTCGAACGCCAGCGTTTTTGAGCTCATGTTCGTCAGCTGTAGTGTTGAAAAACGCCGGGCACCACCGCCTGCGGCTCGATGCCCGACCAGTCCCAGCCGGTGGCGTGCCGTCGCAGCGCCACCAGGTATGCGCCGGCCATCTCCAGCGACAGCGCCGCTCCGGCGCAGGTGTGCGGCCCATTCCCGAACGCCATGCCGGCACCGCTTGGCGCTGACTGCATGTCGGCATTCGCAAAGGGAAGCATCAGCAGCAGCCGATCCCCCGGTCGCATCAGCACCCCGGCGATGTGGCGCTCGGCGGTGGCGGTGCGCCCGGTGAAATTGACGGGCGCAGTGAGCTGAAACAAGCGTGAGGCCGACATGTCGTCGAGCAGGCCCGCGAGCTGCGCAGCGGGGCGCGGTGTCAGCAACAGATCGTGCATGAAAGCGCTCAGCGCGCCGATCAGCGGACCGCGCCCCATCAGCACGTAGGCCAGCAAGACCTGCGTGGCGGCGGCGTCATCGATGTCGCCGCTTGCCGTGCCCTCGGTCGCGGTCGAGCGATCGAACCCGCTCGAAAATTCATCCAGCCCTCGGCAGGTTTTGCCGAGCAGGCGAGGGTGGTGAATCAACTCCAGCATGCTGCTGGGGTGGCAGGCCAGGCCGTCGTACAGCGGGCCGCCGTCGACCCGCTCGCCCGCGAAGATCTGGCGCAACACCGCATCGACATAGGGCGCCACCAGCGCGTCGGAAACCGCACCGGTCGGTGCAGGCCCGAGCGCTGCGACATGCCGCTCGGCGGCCGCCAGCATGAAGCCGGCGTGTCGACGTCGCATCTGGTGGTGGTGCTGCATGAACCGGCTGCGTTTGGCCTTGTGGTCGGCGCCGCTGGCCAGCAACGGCGTGTGGCGCAAGAACGCTTGCAGCGCCGTCACGTCGATGCCGAACGACTGGCCGACCGACGACACCGCCGAGGCGATATCGGACGGCACAAAGCTGTCGTCATCGAAGACGGCCGCGCAGGCCGCCCCGTCGCACACGATGTGCGTGCAGCCGTCGGCGTCGCGCAGGGTTTCGATCGGCGCGGCTGCGGGTTTCGCCGAGACGTGACTGCGCTCGCGCAATCGACGCATCACAGCCGCATGGACGCGCAGGGTGTGCATGCTCAGTCGACTGCGTGCTCGGCGGGTGGCAAGCGCCGGATCGCTCGGGCCGGTGAGCCGACGGCGAGCACGCCTTCGGCGATGTCGTGGGCCACCAGCGACCCGCCGCCGACGATGCTCCAAGCGCCGACGGTTCGGTCCGGATAGACGGTCGCCCCGACCCCGACCTGAGCGCCGTCGCCGATGGACACCGACTTCGCGGTGTGCACACCCGGTGCAATGTGCGCGTGCTCGCCGATGCGGTTGTGGTGGCCGAGGCAGCCGCCTCCGTTGATGATCGTGTTGGCGCCGATGCGGCACGCCACGCCGACGACCGCGTTGGCGCCGATGTAGCAGCCCGGGCCGACCTCGACGTCGAGCGCCAGCGTCGCGCTTGGATGCACCACCGAAACCATCGGCACGCCGCGCTGTTGCAGTTGCAAAAAGAAGCGACGCCGCGCGTGGTTGTCGCCGATGGCGACGATCACGCCGTCGTGCGTCACCTGCGTCACAAGACGGATCGGCCCGAGCACCGGGATGCCCTGGTAGTGCGTGCCCTGAAGCGCCGGGGTGTCGTCGAGAAAGCCGACGATGCGCCGTTGAGCATCGGTTGTCGCGAGTTTCAGCAGGGCATCGGCCACGGTTTGACCGTGTCCGCCTGCGCCGATGATGAGGATGCCCAAGGTCGGTTCGGCCGCTGTCGAATCGGCCATCAGACCGCGTTGGCGTTCAACGCGGCCAGTTGCGCGGACGTGCCGACGTTTTCCCACGGCCCGGCGTACACCTCGGCGCTGATGCGGCGCTGGCGCATCGCAGCGAACAGCAGCGGGCCGAGTGCGGCGCGGCTGCCCGGGGCGATGTCGTCGAACAAGGCCGCACGGCACAGCGCGATGTTGGCGTAGGTCCAGCGCAGTCCGTCGGGCCCAGGATCGTCGGCGAGCCCGACTCCGTCGGCCGCCAGCCCGAAATCGCCGTGCGGGTGATAAGCAGGATTGCGCACCAGCCACAGGTGTGCGGCGTGCCCGCTGGCGGCGAAGCGTTGCGCCACCGCCGCGTCGAAGCGGAATCCCGGCACATAAACGTCACCGGAGACGACCCAGAAGCAATCGGCATCGGGTGCGCCGCTCTCGCCGCGCAGCAGCGGCAGCGCAGTGGCGATGCCGCCGGCGGTTTCGAGCGCGCCGCCGTGGTCGCGGCCTTCGCGTGAGTAGTGGATCGCCACGCCGAAGCGCGATCCGTCGCCGAGCGCTTCGACGATGCGGTCTTCGAGCCAGGCGGTGTTGACCACCACCTCGCGCACCCCATCGCGCGCCAGCGCGTCGAGGTGCCACTCGATCAGCGCCTTGCCGCGCACCGTCAGCAGTGGCTTCGGTGTAGCGTCGGTCAGCGGGCGCATCCGTTCGCCCCGACCGGCGGCCAGCACGATGGCCTTCATCGGGTCGTCAACCCCACGCCAGTCGCAGCTGGAACAGTCGGAAACCGAAGATCGACGAGGAGGCGCACACCAGACATCGGCCGCATTATCGGAGTGCTGGCGAGCCCATCGGTCCGGCCCGACCGATGGCGCGTCTGGCGCTTGCCTAAAATGTTGTGTTGTTCAACACCGTCGCATCAGGGACACCCATGACCGCAGCCGCGTCCGATCAAGACACCACCCTGATGGCCAACGCCATCCGCGCCCTGGCGATGGACGCCGTGCAGCAGGCCAATTCGGGCCACCCCGGCGCGCCGATGGGCATGGCCGACATCGCGGTGGCGCTGTGGGGTCGGCACCTCAAGCACAACCCCGGCAACCCGCACTGGGCCGACCGCGACCGTTTCGTGCTGAGCAACGGCCACGGCTCGATGCTCATGTACGCGCTGCTGCACCTGACCGGCTACGACCTGCCGATGAGCGAGCTGCGCAACTTTCGCCAGTTGCACAGCAAGACGCCGGGCCACCCCGAGGTCGGCGTCACGCCCGGCGTCGAGACCACCACCGGCCCGCTCGGCCAGGGCCTCACCAACGCGGTCGGCATGGCGCTCGCTGAGAAGCTGCTGGCGACCGAGTTCAATCGGCCTGGCCACACCATCGTCGACCATCACACCTCCGCTTTCCTGGGCGACGGCTGCCTGATGGAAGGCATCAGCCACGAAGCCGGTGCATTGGCCGGCGCGTGGAAGCTGAGCAAGCTGATCGCGCTGTACGACGACAACGGCATCAGCATCGACGGGCGGGTCGAGCCCTGGTTCATCGACGACACGCCGAAGCGCTTCGAGGCGTATGGCTGGAACGTCATCGCCAACGTGAACGGCCACGATGTCGATGCGGTCGATGCCGCGATCACCCAGGCCAAGCGCGCCGACAAGCCGACGCTGATCTGCTGCAAGACAACCATCGGCAAGGGCACTCCGAACCGCGCGGGCACGGCCAAGGCGCACGGCGAGGCGCTCGGGCCCGACGAGATCAAGCTGACGCGCGAAGCACTCGGCTGGACCGCCGAGCCGTTCGTGATCCCGGAGACCGTCTACGAGCAATGGGACGCGCGCCACAGCGGGCTGGCTGCTGAGACGCAGTGGGTCGAGGCTTTCGAGCTTTACGGCAAAGCCCACCCGGCGCTGGCGCTCGAGTACGTGCGCCGCGTCGAGGGCCACTTGCCGAAGCACTTCGCGCAGGTCGCGGTCGATGCCGCGCTGGCCGCCCACACCAAAGCGGAAACCGTGGCCAGCCGCAAAGCCAGCCAGATCGCGCTCGAAGCCTTCACCCAAGCGCTGCCCGAACTGCTCGGCGGCAGTGCCGACCTGACGGGCTCGGTGTTCACCAACACGTCCAGCACGCCCGCGTTGCGTTTCGGGGAGGACGGAACGAGCAACGGCGGCCGCCACATCAACTACGGCGTGCGCGAGTTCGGCATGGCGGCGGTGATGAACGGCGTCGCGCTGCACGGCGGCTTCATTCCCTACGGCGGCACCTTCCTGACCTTCAGCGACTACAGCCGCAACGCGATCCGCATGGCCGCGCTGATGAAGCTGCGCGTGGTGCATGTGTTCACGCACGACAGCATCGGCTTGGGCGAAGACGGCCCGACGCACCAGTCGATCGAGCATGTCGCCTCGCTGCGGCTGATCCCCGGCCTCGATGTCTGGCGTCCGGCCGACACCGCCGAAACCGCGATCGCCTGGGCCTGCGCGCTGCTGAACCACGACCGCCCGACGGCTCTGATTCTGTCGCGGCACAACCTGCCGTATGCGCCGAAGAGCGGCCTCGACGACATCTCGAAAGGCGCCTACGTGCTGGCCGAGCCGAGCGAAGTGGGCCTCAAGAAGAAGGCGCAGGCGGTGATCATCGCCACCGGCTCCGAGGTGACCCTGGCCTTGCACGCGCAGCAACTGCTGGCCCAGCAGAAGGTCGCGGTGCGTGTGGTCTCGATGCCGTCGACCTCGGTGTTCGACCGCCAAAGCACGGCCTACCAGACCGGCGTGCTGCCGAAAGGCCTGCCGCGCATCGCCGTCGAAATGGGCGTCACCGACGGCTGGTGGAAGTACGGCTGCGCGGCGGTGGTCGGCATCGACACCTACGGCGAATCGGCACCAGCGCCCGTGCTTTTCAAGCATTTCGGCTTCACCGCCGAGAACCTCGTCGCCACCGTTTTGAAAGCGATTGCCCGATGAAATACCTTGCCTTGTCCCTGGCCGTTGCATTCAGCGGCATCGGCGCCGTCGCCGACTCGTCTGCGCAGACGATGCTGCAGGTCCGTGTGCTCCCGGCCAAGCCGAAAGCGGGTGAAACCGCGACGCTTTTCGGCCGCTTCAGCCCCGCTGCGGTGGCACCGGATTGCAATGTCCGGGTCGACTTCGGTGACGACACGCCCGAGCAAAACGTGCACATCAAGGAGCCCACCGAACTGCCGCTGAAGGTCGATCATGTGTACGCGCAGGGCGGCGATTACGTCGTGTCGGCACGGCCGACGCCCCGCGGCGCCGTGCCCGCCTGCGGAGGCGGCAACCACAGCACCTTGATCGAGGTGTTGGCGCGTTGAGCGTTGGCGCCCCGGTCGACGCCCCTGAATTCGAACCCCCAGGATCTCCCATGACCATCAAGATCGGCATCAACGGCTTCGGCCGCATCGGGCGCATGGTTTTTCGCGCCGCCATTCAGAATTTCGACGACATCGACATCGTCGGCATCAACGACCTGCTCGAACCCGACTACCTGGCCTACATGCTGAGCTACGACTCGGTGCACGGCCGCTTCAAAGGCAGCATCGCGGTGGAAGGCAACACGCTGATCGTCAACGGCAAGAAGATTCGCCTGACGGCCGTGAAAGACCCGGCCGAGTTGAATTGGATGGAGATCGGCGCCGACATCGTGGTCGAGGCCACCGGCCTGTTTCTCACGCAGGAAACCGGCCGCAAGCACCTCGATGCCGGTGCGAAGAAGGTCATCTTTTCGGCACCTTCGAAAGACGACACGCCGATGTTCGTCTACGGCGTGAACCACGCCACCTACCAGGGCGAGGCGATCATCTCGAATGCGTCGTGCACCACCAATTGCCTGGCGCCGTTGGCCAAGGTGCTGCACGACAAGTGGGGCATCAAACGTGGCCTGATGACTACAGTGCACGCCGCCACCGCCACGCAAAAGACGGTGGATGGCCCGTCGAACAAGGACTGGCGTGGCGGTCGCGGCATCCTGGAGAACATCATTCCGTCTTCCACCGGCGCAGCCAAGGCGGTCGGCGTGGTGATTCCGTCGTTGAACAAGAAGCTGACCGGCATGGCGTTTCGCGTGCCCACGTCGGACGTGTCGGTGGTGGACCTGACCGTCGAGCTGGTGCAGGGTGCGAGTTACCACGAGATCTGCGCCGAGATGAAGGCGCAATCCGAAGGCGCGCTCAAAGGCGTGCTCGGCTACACCGAAGACAAGGTCGTGTCGACCGATTTCCGCGGCGAGCCGATGACCTGTGTGTTCGACGCCGACGCCGGCCTGGCGCTCGACAGCACCTTCGTCAAGGTCGTCGCCTGGTACGACAACGAATGGGGCTACTCGAACAAGGTGCTCGAGATGGTGCGGGTGGTGGCGAAGTAAGGCGCTTTGTTGCCTGCGAAGCCTCGAAGCGGCCCTTTTCGGGGCCGTTTTTCATGGCAAGCCCGTCGGCTGACCAACGGCGACATCCGATGCGGCGCGATTCACACGCAAGACTCGGCGCGACACCTAAACTCTGTGCGATGAACCGTGTGCTGCTCGCCCTGATGGCGCCTGCGATCTGCCTGGCGGCGTGCGCAGCGCCTGCGATTTCGCCCGCCGAGGCCGTCGACGGGCTGCGCGTGTTGGTGCAACTGGCGCCCGACGCCGCGTCGGGGGGCGCTCCCGACGAGCGGCCCGCCTCGATCGAGCGGCGGGCCGGCCTCGGCGCCGGGGTGCCGGTGCGCTACCTGGCGGCCAGCGGCGCGCACTGGCATGCGTTGATGTTGCTGTGCTCCCCCACCGATTGCGACGCGGCGCTGCAACGGCTGAGCGCCGATCGCGCGGGTTTTCTGGCCGTGCAGCGCGACGAACTTCGACGTCGCTGATTCCCACCCAACCGGACTGTCTGATGACGCGATTCTTGCCTTCGACCCTGCTGTGGCTCACGCTGCTGTCCGTGTGTGCCACCACCAGCGCCCAGACGCCCGAAGCCCGCGTCATCGTCAAGTTCAAAGCAGGCGCGGCGACCGAGTCGTCGCTGAACGCGGCGGTGGCCGATCAGGCCGCGCGGGTGCAAGGCGTGGCACGTCGACTCGGCATGACCCTGCGCAGCGGCGTCGGCATCGCCGATCGCCTGCAGTTGCTGACGGCCAGTGGCCTCAGCTCGCAGCAGCTTGCCGCCCGCCTGTCGCAGGACAGCGCGGTCGAGTACGCGGTGCCTGACGAGTTGCGACATCGCTTTGCCGCACCGAACGACCCGCGCTATGCCGCCGGTCTGGCCGCGCCGGGCCCGACGGTGGGCCAGTGGTACCTGCGTGCGCCGAGCGGTGCGGTGCGGTCGTCGATCGACATCGAGGACGCCTGGACCCGCGTGGCCGGCAGCTCCAACAGCGTCGTCGTCGCGGTGCTCGACACCGGCGTCCGCTTCGACCACCCCGAGCTGAAACGCGTGGCCGAGGGCGGCAACCTGCTCGACGGCTACGACTTCGTCACCAACAACTTCATCGGCAACGACGCCACGCCGGGGCGTGACAGCGACGCCTCCGATCCGGGCGACTGGGTGAACGCGGCCGATGTGGCCAGCGCGGGCAACACCATCGATTGCAGAACCTCCGACATCGAGGACAGCTCGTGGCACGGCACGCAGACGGCCGGCCTGATCGGTGCCCGCACCGACAACGCGCTCGGCATGGCCGGGGTCACCGGCCCGGGCAACCCGATCCGGGTGCTGCCGGTGCGCGTGCTCGGCAAGTGCGGCGGGTTCGATTCGGACATCATCCCGGCGATGCGCTGGGCGGCCGGTCTGAGCGTGCCCGGTGTGCCAGCCAACCCGAACCCCGCGCGGGTCATCAACCTGAGCCTGGGCGGCAGCGGCGCTTGCAATGCGGCCTACCGGGACGCCGTGCGCGAAATCAATCGGGCCGGTGTGGTGGTGGTGGCCTCGGCGGGCAACACCACCGGCCACGCCGTCAACACGCCGGCGAACTGCACCGGCGTGATCGGCGTCGCCGGGCTGCGCCACGTCGGCTCGAAAGTGGGGTTCTCCGACCTCGGCCCGGAGATCGCGATCAGTGCCCCGGGCGGCAACTGCGTCAACCTGACCGGCGACTGCGTGTACCCGCTGCTGACCACCAACAACGTCGGCACCACCACGCCGACGCCGCTGAACGAGAGCTACACCGACGCGTCGAAGGCAACGATCGGCACCAGCTTCTCATCACCGCTGGTGGCGGGCACGGCAGCGCTGATGTTGGTGGTCAAGCCCAGCCTGAGCCCGGACGACGTGCGCAGCCTGTTGCGCCGATCGGCACAGCCGTTCCCGACCTCGGGAGACAACACCGGTGTGCCGACCTGCCAGGCGCCGATGCGCGACAGCGCCGGCCAGCCGATCGATCAACTCGAGTGCTACTGCACCACGTCCACGTGCGGTGCCGGCATGCTGGACGCCAGTGCGGCCGTCGCTCTGGCACAGACCGACGACGGTGAAGACGACGACGACGACGGCGGTGGAGGCGGCGGCGCCGTCGGCTTCGGCTGGCTGCTGGCGCTGGGGGTGGCGATTCGGGCGGTGCGCGCCACGCGCGCGTCGGCCTGATCGGACCGCGAGCGTCAGACCCCGTCGCTCAGCGCAGCGCGCAGGGCGCGAAGCCGTGGCTCAGCAAGCCGGCGGGCAGCGATTCGAGCACCGCAGCCTCGTCCGACGTGGCCGCATCGACACGCAGGCGGTACACGGCGGAGTCGGCTGTCGCTGCGTCAGGGGCTTCATCGCTGATGCGCGTCCACCGCAGCGCCAATGCGCTGGCGGTGGGGCTCGTCGCCAGCGCGGCCTCGGCGGCAGCCACCTCAGCGGTGCTGAACGGGCCGGCCTCGATGCAACGCGTCGCGCTCGGCGCCGACGCTGCGGCCGTCGCCGCTGACGCAGCGAGTTCAGCCGCCGATGCGGTCGCCGCACTGTGCGGCCCCAGCAAGCGAACGGCGTCGGGTCGCACCTGCTGCGGCTGCCGATCGGGTTCCCGCTCGGCACGCACGGTCTGGCCCCGGGTCCAGGCGAAGAACGCCAGGTTCGCCAGCAGCAAGGCCAGCACCAGGCCTCTCAGCACGGGCGCTCCAACATCGGCTGCAGGCGCACGCTGACTTCACCGGCGATCACTTCGCGCAGCCCGTCGAGCATGCGCACCCGCAGCGCGCCGCTGCCCGACACCCCTTCGGCCACGCCGTTGACGCCGGTCGCCGCGCGCACCGTGTCGGACACGCCCGCGCCCGCTTGCACCGCGCAGCCGCGCAGCACGTCGCGGGCCGCAAAACGCTCGGCGAAGCCGGCAAAGCCGTCGCGCTCGAAGCGCTGCAAGGCCTCGACCAGCGGCAAGGCGACGCGCGCCAGCACCTGCGGTGCGCTGACGTCGGGATCGATCTCCTGCAGGCAAGCAAAGCCGCTGGAGAGCTCGGTTCGATCGAGGGACAGCGGCAACACATTGAGTCCGATGCCGATGACGGCCAGGCGCAGCGATCCGGCCGGCACGGTTTCGATCAGCAGGCCGCCGAGCTTGCGCCCGCTGTCGGCGCCTCCGTTGGGGGGCATCAGCCAGAGGTCGTTCGGCCACTTGATGCCGATCCACGGCGCGCGGCTCGCGCCGGGCGTGTTGCAGCCGGTCGGGTCCAGCGCGTCGGCCAGCGCCACGCCGACTGCGAGCGAGAAGCCCGACCAGTCGACCGGTGCCAACGGGATCGCCAGTGAAAACGTCAGCGACGCGACCGCTTCGGACTGCCACACCCGACCCTGGCGGCCGCGCCCCAGGGTTTGCTGCTCGGCCACCAGCAGGCACGGTTGGTGGTCGGCGGTGCGGCGACCGAAGGCCTGGCTTTCGGTGCTGCGGCGCACCTGAGCGAAATCGCCCTCGCTCGACAGCCGGGCGGCGACGCGTGCACGTTCGAGCAACGCGGTGTTGGTCGACGCGATCTGCGAGACCACTTCGATGCTGAGGTTCGGCAACCGCGGTGCGAGCTGGTGGTAGAGCTGCTCCACGTTCCAGTGCAGGCCGTTGTCGGTGGGCATCGGGGGGAAGGTGTTCATCGTGATTTGGGTGCCAACATCGTGCCTCGGCAGGCGGGGGTGCCACAACGGCAGGTGTACTGCTTCTTGAGCTTGGCGGTCTGTCGTTCGTCGAGCACCAGGCCATAGTCGTAGAACAACTCGTCGCCGGGTTTCAGCGCGAACAGCGCGCGGATGAACACCCGCCCGTCCACTTCGTCAGCCTGGCAGTTGGGCTGGCACGCGTGGTTGATCCAGCGCGAACTGTTACCACCGTGCTTGGCGTCGATGACCCAGCCGCCATCGAGGCTGAAGTAAAACGTGTGGTGCGGATCGCTCGGGTCGTGCGGATGGCGGCGCAGCGCTTCGGGCCAGTCGATGACCTCGCCGGTGTATTCGATGATCGCCTCGTCGCAGCCGATCGGCGCGGCGGCGAAGACACCCTTGCCGTGCACACCGCTGCGCTTGACCTGAATGCGCCGGCCTGAGGAACGAGGAGGGGACTTGCTCGCGGTCACTTGCGTCGTCGACTTCTTTGGGTACATTGAAATTGTGGGTGCGCGAGTGCGTGTGCCCGTGCGTGCGCTCGCACATGTACACGCGCGAGATGCTGAATTGTAGAGACGTGCGCACCGACTTGGAACGGCGTACGACAGCGTTGAGACCTCCCCTGAAAGAACCATGACCAAGACCTTGATCATTGCCGAGAAGCCCAGCGTCGCACAGGACATCGTGCGCGCGCTCACCCCCGTCGCGGGCAAGTTCGACAAGCAGGCCGACCACTTCGAGAACGACCGCTACGTAGTCACCTCGGCGGTCGGCCACCTGGTGGAAATCAAGGCCCCGGAAGAGTTCGACGTGAAGCGCGGCAAGTGGAGCTTTGCCAACCTGCCGGTGATCCCGCCGCACTTCGACCTGGCACCGATCGACAAGGCCAAGTCGCGGCTCGCGGCGGTGGTCAAGCTGGTCAAGCGCAAGGATGTGAGTGCGCTGATCAACGCGTGCGATGCGGGCCGCGAAGGCGAGCTGATCTTCCGGCTGATCGTGCAGTACGCCGGCAGCGAGAAAAAGCCGATCGACAAACCGATCCGGCGCCTGTGGCTGCAAAGCATGACGCCGCAGGCAATCCGCGACGGCTTCGACAAGCTGCGCGGCGATACCGAAATGCAGGGCTTGAGTGACGCCGCACGCAGCCGCAGCGAGGCCGACTGGCTGGTCGGCATCAACGGCACCCGCGCGATGACCGCGTTCAATTCGCGCGACGGCGGCTTCTTCCTGACGACCGTCGGCCGGGTGCAGACGCCGACGCTCAGCGTCGTCGTCGAGCGCGAGGAAAAAATCCGCAAGCATGTCTCGCGGCCTTACTGGGAGATCAAGGCGACCTTCGCAGCGGTGGCGGGTGACTACGACGGCAAATGGTTCGACCCGAAGTGGAAGAAGAACCCCGACGACATCGAGTTGCGCAGCGACCGCGTCTGGAACGAAGCCGATGCGCAGGCGATCGCCAAGGCCGTGCGCGGCCAACCCGCCACCGTGTCTGAGGAAGCCAAGCCCAGCACGCAAAGTGCGCCCAGCCTGTACGACCTGACCAGCTTGCAACGTGAGGCCAATTCGCGCTTCGGCTTCAGCGCCAAGACCACGCTGTCCATCGCGCAGGCGCTGTACGAGAAGCACAAGGTGCTGACCTATCCGCGCACCGACAGCAAGGCGCTGCCCGAGGACTATGTGCCGGTGGTCAAGGAAACGATGGCGATGCTGGCCGACGAAGACCTGCCGGGCCCGCTGCGCCCGCTGTCGGGCCACGCGCGCAAGGCGCTGAACGATGGTTATGTGAAACCCAACAAGCGCATCTTCGACAACGCGAAGGTGTCGGATCACTTCGCGATCATCCCGACCCTGCAGGCGCCGAAGAGCCTGACCGAAATCGAAGCCAAGCTCTACGACATGGTGGTCAAGCGCTTTCTCGCGGTGTTTTATCCACCGGCCGAGTTCATGGTCACCACGCGGATCTCGACCGTGAAAGCGGCGGGCAAGGACTTCAGCTTCCAGACCAACGGCAAGGTGATGGTCAAGCCGGGCTGGTTGGCGGTGTATGGCCGCGAGGCGCAGGAAGACGATGCCAACCTGGTCGCCGTGGCGCCGGGCGAGGTGGTGCGCACCGAGAACGTCGACGCGAACCCGCTGAAGACCAAACCACCCGCGCGCTACACCGAAGCCACGCTGCTGAGCGCGATGGAAGGCGCGGGCAAGCTGATCGACGACGACGAATTGCGCGAAGCGATGGCCGAGAAGGGCCTGGGCACACCAGCCACCCGCGCGCAGACGATCGAAGGGCTGATCTACGAGAAGTACATGCACCGCGAAGGCCGCGAGCTGATCCCGACCGCCAAGGCGTTTCAGTTGATGACGCTGCTGCGCGGTTTGCAGGTCGAAGAGCTGACCAAGCCCGAACTCACCGGCAACTGGGAGTTCCAGTTGGCCGAGATGGAAAAGGGCAAGCTCAGCCGCACTGCCTTCATGGCCGAGATCGCCGCGATGACCGAGCGCGTCGTCGCCAAGGCCAAGGAATACGACCGCGACACGATCCCCGGCGACTACGCGACGCTGACCGTGCCGTGCCCGAACTGCGGCGGCGTGGTCAAGGAAAATTACCGGCGCTACACCTGCGTCGGCAAGAACGGCGCGGCGCCGGTGCAGGGCGGCGAAGGCCCAGGCTGTGGCTTCAGCATCAGCAAGATCCCCGGCAGCCGCAGCTTCGAGCTGCCCGAGGTCGAGGCCTTCATCACCAACAAGAAAATCGGCCCGCTGGAAGGTTTCCGCTCGAAGGCGGGTTGGCCGTTCACCGCCGAGATCAAGCTGGTGTTCGACGACGAGATCAAGAACTGGAAGCTCGAATTCGACTTTGGCGACGACGCCAAAGCCGAGGCGGGCGAGGCGGTCGATTTCTCCGAACAGCAACCGCTGGGCGCCTGCCCGAAGGACCAGGGCAAGGTCTACGAGCACGGCACCGGCTACGTGTGCGAGCACGCCGTCGGCGCCAACATCACCTGCGACTTCAAGAGCGGCAAGATCATCCTGCAGCAGCCGGTTCCGCGCGAGCAGATGACGCGATTGCTGCAGACCGGCAAGACCGAATTGCTGGAGAACTTCGTGTCGAACAAGACCCGCCGCAAGTTCAAGGCGCGCCTGGCCTTCGACGCGAAGGAAGGCAAGGTCAGCTTCGAGTTCGAGCCGCGGCCGGTGAAGGCGCCGGCGGCGAAGAAGGTGGCGGCGAAGAAGACCACTTAAAGCGCCGGGCTGAACATGCTCGACGACATCAAGAAAACCCTCTGGGCCACCGCCGACAAGCTGCGCGCCAACATGGACGCCGCCGAGTACAAGCACCTGGTGCTCGGCCTGATCTTCGTCAAGTACATCTCCGACACCTTTCAGGGCAAGCATGCTGAATTGATGCGGCGGCTGGCTGACCCCGAGGACGAGTACTTCTACGGCGAGGCCGACCCGTCCGACATCGCGGCCGAACTCGAAGACCGCGACTACTACCGCGAGGCCAACGTCTTCTGGGTGCCTGAGCCTGCCCGCTGGGAAGCCCTGCGCGCGGCCGCCAAGCAGCCCGACATCGGCAAGCGCATCGACGACGCGCTGAGCCTGATCGAAGCCGAGAACCCCAAGCTCAAGGGCATCCTCGACAAGCGCTACGCCCGCGCGCAGCTGCCCGACGGCAAGCTCGGCGAGCTGGTCGACCTGGTGTCCACCATCGGCTTCGGTGCCACCGCCAGCGAGGCGCGCGACGTGCTGGGCCAGGTCTACGAATACTTCCTGGGCATGTTCGCCAGCGCCGAGGGCAAGCGTGGCGGTCAGTTCTACACGCCGCGCAGCATCGTCAGGACGCTGGTGGCCGTGCTGGCGCCGCACCACGGCAAGGTCTACGACCCGTGTTGCGGCAGCGGCGGCATGTTCGTGCAGAGCGAAGAGTTCATCCTGTCGCACGGCGGCAAGCTGGGCGACGTGGCCATCTTCGGCCAGGAGGCCAACCCCACCACCTGGCGCCTGGCGGCGATGAACCTGGCT
>JANMTL010000040.1:0-2281 GCA_031390425.1 Rhizobacter sp. | reverse complement strand
GTGGAGCCGCTGCTTCAACGCCTACAGCTTGAATCCGTCCCGTCCGCGCGCGCCTGAATTTACAGGCCGCAGCGATCTGGAAGAGCGCCGCAGCCGACTGGCGGATCTGATCGCCTGTGCCCGGCACGAGATGACCATCCTCTACCAGCAATTGGGTGACATGGAATCGGCAGTGGTGCTGACCGATACCGATGGTGTGATCGTCCACATCGTTTCCTCCCCCAACTTTGCTGCCGACGCGGCCCCGCTAGGCTTGCGGCCCGGTGGCATCTGGAGCGAAGAGATGGCCGGCACCAACGGCATGGGTACCTGCCTGGCTGCCGGTGGCCCGGTCTGGGTTCACCGCGACGACCATTTCTTTCCCAGGCTTGCCCAGCTCACCTGTTCGGCGGTGCCCGTATACGACCCCTACGGCGAAATCGCCGCAGTGCTCGACGTGACCAGCCGTTCCACCGTCATGCAACAGCATCAGCTGGTGATGCTGGGCATGACGGCGCGCATGATCGAAAACCGGCTGATCGATCGGCGCTTTCGCAACGCGCACCCGTTGCACTTTCACAGCCGCCCCGAGTTCGTCTACACCCTGCACGAAGGCAAGCTGGCCGTGGGTGACGACGGGCGCATTCTTGCGGCCAACCGCAGCGCCTTGTTCCAGCTCGGGCTGACGTCGATGGACGAAATCCGCTCGCGCCGCATCGAAGACCTGTTCCAGACCTCGCTCGAAGACATGCTTCAGCGAAGCTCGCAGTCGTCGTTCCACCCGGTCGTGACCTTCCGTGCCAATGCGGCGCTGCGTTTCTTCGCGGTGGCGCGACGCCCGGCCACCGAGGCCGACACTCCGGTGCGCACGATTCCGCATGCCGGCGCCACGGTCACCCCCATGCCGGCAGGGCGCACGTCGCCGCGCCTGGTGGTGGGGCGCCCGCCCACCGCAGCCCCCACCTTCAAAGACGCGCGCCTGTCGACCCATCTCGAGACGGCCCGCCGAGTGATTGCCCGGCAAACGCCGGTGCTGTTGTGCGGCGAAACCGGTTCGGGCAAAGAGGTGTTTGCGCGCGCCGTGCACGATTCCAGCCCGCATGCGGCTGGCGCGTTCGTGGCCGTCAACTGCGCCAGCCTGCCCGAAACCCTGATCGAGTCGGAGCTCTTCGGTTACCGCGCTGGCGCCTTTACCGGTGCGCAGCGTGCCGGGCGACGCGGCAAGATCCTGCAGGCCGACGGCGGCACACTTTTCCTCGACGAAATTGCCGACATGCCGCTTGAGCTGCAGGCGCGCCTGCTGCGCGTGCTCGACGAACGCCAGGTCACCCCGCTGGGCACCGAAGACACGCATGCGGTCGACTTTCAGCTCATCAGCGCAAGCCACCAGCGCCTGCCCGAACTCGTGCGCGAAGGGCGCTTCCGTGAAGACCTGTACTACCGACTGTCAGGCATTGAGCTGCAACTGCCTTCGCTGCGTGAGCGCAGCGACAAGCGCGACCTGATCCAAAGCGTGCTCGAAGCCGAAGGCGGTAGCGTTGCCGCACTCAGCGCTGAAGCCGAGCGTTTGCTGATGGGCTACGCCTGGCCGGGCAACATCCGGCAACTGCGCCATGTGCTGCGCACGGCCGCGGCGCTCGCCGACGGCAAGACCATTTCACGCGAACACCTGCCGGCCCTGCACGAGAGCGCGGCGCCGGTCGCTGCCCTGGCAGCGGAGCCAGCGCCCTTGAACCTGGCGTGGGTCAGCACCCCTGCCACCGATGCGTCGGCAGACAATGCATCACCCCCCGTCAAACTCAACCCGATCCAGGCCAACGAAAGGCGTGTGCTCTTGCAGATGCTGGAGCAGCACCGCTGGAACGTGAGCAACGTCGCCAAGGCGCTTGATGTCAGCCGCAACACCCTCTACCGCAAGCTCCACAAGCTCCACATCGAAATCTCGCACCCCGAGTGACGCGCTTTCGCGCGAGGGCGACGACGACGCCCCGGCCCTGGACGCACCGCCACGATCGCGCTTCGCCTGGTGCGTGACGGGGTCGGGCCACTTTCTCGACGAAGCCATGGCGCTGGCCGCGCGGCTGCCGGCCGTCGACCTCTTTCTCTCGGCCGCCGCCGAAGAGGTGCTGCCCATCTACAAGTACCACATCGATGAGTTGCGCCCGCGCTTTCGCATCTTTCGCGACAAGACGGCGAGCGCGGTGCCGGTGGGCATGCTCTACGACGACGTGTATCACACCGTGGTGGTGGCGCCGGCCACGAGCAACACCGTGGCCAAGTGCGCCTTCGGCTTCAGCGACAC
>JANMTL010000227.1:0-15404 GCA_031390425.1 Rhizobacter sp. | reverse complement strand
GGGTCGCAGCCGATCTGCAGCACGCGCTTGCCGAGCTTGCTGAACGCTGCTGACAGGTTGGACGACGTGGTGCTCTTGCCGATGCCGCCCTTGCCGTAGATGGCGAACACCTTGGCCGTGCCGATCTTCAGGTTCGGATCGAGTTCGACCTGCACGCTGCCCTCGCCGTCGAGGCGCAGGTTCTTGCGAACGCCGGGATTCTTGATGTCAGGAATGGGGAACGTTGTCGTGCTCATGCGTGAGCTCCTTCGCGTGAATCAGTAAACACACCTTCGAGTCGGTCTTCGAGCTCTTCACCGGCTCGGCGCAAGGCTTCGAGCATCTTGGGGTCGGGCGTCCAGAACTTGCGGTCTGACGCTTCGAGCAGCCGGTTGGCCACCCGCGCTGATGCGGTCGGGTTCAGCTTGGCCAGACGCTCGCGCATCTCGGGGTCGAGCATGAAGGTCTCGCTGAGCTGCTGGTACACCCACGGCTGCACCTGCCCGGTGGTGGCCGACCAGCCCATGGTGTTGGTCAGGTGCACCTCGATCTGCCGCACGCCTTCGTAGCCGTGCTTGAGCATGCCTTCGTACCACTTCGGGTTCAGCATGCGGGTGCGGGTTTCGAGCGCCACCTGCTCGGTCAAGGTGCGCACCGTGCCGCCGCCGTCGGCGTCGCGCGTCTGGTCGCCGATGTAGACCGGCGCCATCTCGGCGTCCGACCCCTGCTTGTCGGTCTTGGCGCGCTTGATGGCGCGGCTGATGCCGCCGAGCGTGTCGAAATAGGTGTCCACCGTGGTCACGCCGAGCTCGACCGAATCGAGGTTCTGGTAGGCCAGATTGACGCCCGACAACACGCTTTGCAGCAGTTGGGCCTGTTGCACCGGCCGCCCGGCGCGGCCGTAGGCGAAGCCCTTGCGGCGGCTGTAAGTCTCGGCCAGTTCGTCGCCGTCTTCCCAGCGGCTGTTGTCGACCAGGCTGTTGACGTTGGAGCCGTATGCGCCTTCGGCGTTTCCGAACACCCGCAAGGATGCGGTTTCGAGATCGCCGCCATGTTCGGCCATGAAGGCCAGCGCATGCTTGCGGATGAAGTTTTGCTCGGCGGGTTCGTCGATGCTGGCCGCCATGAACGCGGCTTCTGCCAGCAGCTTGATCTGCAAGGGCAGCAGGTCACGGAAGATGCCCGACAAGGTGATCACCACATCGATGCGCGGGCGGCCCAGTTGTTCGATCGGGATCAGCTCCGCACCCGCCAGCCTGCCGTAGCTGTCGAAGCGCGGCACAGCGCCCATCAACGACAGCGCCTGGGCGATCGGGCCGCCTTCGCTCTTCAGGTTGTCGGTGCCCCAAAGCACCATAGCGATCGACTCGGGGAACGCATGCCCATCGGCCATGTGCTTGCTCAACAGTCGGTCGGCCTGACGTGCGCCGTCTTTGACCGCATAGGCGCTCGGGATGCGAAACGGATCGAAGCCGTGCAGGTTGCGCCCGGTTGGCAGGATGGCCGGTGTGCGCAGCAAATCACCGCCCGGCGCGGGGCGCAGGAAGCGGCCGTCCAGCGAGCGCAGCACACCGTCGATCTCGTGGTCCTCGGCCATCAGCAGGTCGATGGCGGCAAGTTCCTTGAGCAGTGCCAGCGTCTCGACGTCTTGCTCCCTCGTTCCTTTGGGGGGAGGGGCAGCGTGGCCCACCGAAGCCAGTGCCGCTTCCGGTGTCGCACCCGCCACCAGCGCTTCGATCAACGCACGATCTGGCCGTCTGCCATGCGACGCTTCGGCGCACGACAGCAGCAGATCGACCCGCTCGGCCGCACTCGGGGCTCGCCCGACCACATGCAGGCCGTAAGGGATCAGCGTGTACTCCACTTCGAGCACATCGTCGTTCAACTGGGCGATGCGAGCTTCGGTCTCAGAAGCCCAGGCGGGCACCGCGGTGGCGAGCTCCAACTCGGCCGCTTGCGCCTGGATCATCACGCCCAACTCATCGCGCTCGGCCTGCGCTTCGGGCTCCAGTCCACGGAAACGTTCCAGCAGATCCTTCAGATCGACCAGCCCTTTGTACAGACCGGCCTGCGCGACCGGCGGTGTCAGGTAGCTGATGAGCGTGGCCGCTGCGCGGCGCTTGGCGATCGTGCCTTCGGACGGGTTGTTCGACGCGTACAGGTACATGTTCGGCAGGTCGCCGATCAGCCGATCCGGCCAGCAGGTGGCCGACATGCCGCTTTGCTTGCCGGGCATGAATTCGAGCGCGCCGTGGGTGCCGAAGTGCAGCACCGCGTTGGCCCCGAAGTCTTCGCGCAACCAGCGGTAAAAAGCCGAGAACGCATGCGTCGGTGCGAAGCCCTTCTCGAACAGCAGGCGCATCGGATCGCCTTCGTAGCCGAACGCCGGCTGGATGCCGACGAAGACGTTGCCGAAGCGCTCGCCCAGCACATGGATGTGGCTGCCGTCGCTTTGCTGCTTGCCGGGTGCCGGGCCCCACTGGGCCTCGATCTCCTTCAAGTGCTTCTCGCGCCGAACGTGGTCGTCGGCCGGAATGCGCGCATGCACATTGGCCATCGCACCGAAGCGCTCGGCGTTGCCGGTGATGATGGCCTCGCGCAACGCATCGACGCTGGCGGGCACCTCGATGGTGTAGCCCTCGCGCTGCATCGCCTTCATCACGTTGTGCAGCGACTCGAAGACCGACAAGAACGCTGCAGTGCCGGTCGCGCCCGCATTCGGCGGGAAGTTGAAGACCACCGCTGCGACCTTGCGGTCCGCGCGCTGCGATCGGCGCAGATCGACCAGCTTGCCAACGCGTGCGGCCAGCGCATCGGCGCGCTCGATGCAGCTGTGCATGTCGTGGCTGTCTGCCACATTCTTGAAGGTGCAGGCGTGCGCGCAACCTGTGCAAGCGATGTGGGTGGCGCTGCCGCGACCCCCGAAGACCATCGAGCCGGTGGCGCCGTCCAATTCGGGAATGGCCACCATCATGGTCGATTCGACCGGCAGCAGGCCGCGCGTCGAGCCGCCCCATTGGTCGAGCGTCTGGAACTCGACCGGCGTGACGGCGAGATACGGTACGTCGAGCTTGGCAAGGATGTCTTCAGCCGCCCTGGCGTCGTTGTAGGCCGGCCCGCCGACCAGCGAGAAGCCGGTCAGCGACACCAGCGCGTCGATGGTCGGCCGGCCGTCGTTGTAAAAATAGGCGTCGATGGCGGGACGCTGGTCGAGCCCGGTCGCGAAGGCCGGCACCACGCGCAAACCACGCGCTTCCAACGCGGTGATGACGCCGTTGTAGTGGTCGGCATTGCCTGCCAGTAAATACGAACGCATCAGCAGCAGGCCAACAGTTCCGCGCTTGCCGGTGGTGGCGAAGCTGGGCAGCGCCTCGACGCTGCTCGCCATGCGACCGACGGCGCTCGCATGGCTCATTTTCGGGTGGTAGACGCCGACTTCGGGGTACTCGACCGGCTCGTGCGTCTTGGCCACGCCACGCAGGTTCTTGCGCGGGCCGTCGGCATAGCGATCGACCAGGAAGTGAACCATGTTGGCGATGTTCTGCTCGGAGCCTGCCAACCAGTACTGCAAGGTCAGGAAGTACGCCCGCACGTCCTGCGCGGTACCCGGAATGAAGCGCAGGATTTTGGGCAGCATGCGCAGCGTTTTCATCTGCTGCGCACCGGCCGTGCCCTTGTTGCCGTCGTCCTTGCCGGGCGGCTTGCCGCGCAGTCGCTTCAAGAAAGCCATCGCACCGGTCGCCGGGGCAGCCATGTCGAACTTGCCCATGCGGGTGAGCTTGGTCACCTCGGCCGCCGACATCGCGCAGACCATCGCATCGCAGCCTTCTCGGCGTGCCTTCAAGGCGGGCAGGATCGGCAAGAAGTGGTCTTCGAGGAACAGCATCGCGGCGATCACGATGTCGCCTTGTTCGATCGCCGCCTTGCAGCGCTCCAAAGCCTTCGGGTCGTCGCCCCATTCGGCCGCAGCGTGCACGCTCAGGTGCAGGCCGGGAATGGCCTGCGCGAGCGAGCGATTGGCCCGCTCGGTGGCACTGGCCAGATGACTGTCCATCGTCACCACCACCACCCGCATGGTGGGAACCGGCTTCTCAACGACTGAAATGGGCTTTGGCGTCATACAAGGTCTCGACGGTGATCACCGGCACACGATGGTCGTGCGCGTACTGCTCTGTGTTGCGACGTGCCTTGCCGCGCACGAAGAACGGAATCTTGCGAAGCTCCTTTTCGGCATCGACGGCCCAGGGAGCCGGGGTGTTGGGGGAAGGGGTTGCCGTTTCGCGGACGGCGAGTGCTGCTTGAGCGCGGGAAGCGGTCGGTGCCTCGACGACGGGGGCTGCTTCGACGGCTGCAGGCTTGTTCTTCGACGTGCCGCCGTGGCCGCCCAGGTGCGACGGCGCGGCGTCTTCGTGGAATTCGGCATCGCCGCGGAACATGCCGATCAGGTGTTCTTCGAGGCCCATCATCAACGGGTGCACCCAGGTGTCGAACAACACGTTGGCACCTTCGAAGCCCATCTGCGGCGAGTAACGCGCCGGGAAATCTTGCACATGCACCGGGGCCGAGATCACCGCGCACGGAATGCCCAGGCGCTTGGCGATGTGGCGTTCCATCTGCGTGCCGAGCACCAGCTCGGGTTGCAGCTCGGCCACCTTGGCCTCGATCTCCAGGTAGTCGTCACAGATCAACGCCTCGACGCCGTAGAGCTTGGCGGCCTCGCGGACTTCGCGTGCGAATTCACGGCTGTAGGTGCCGATGCCGACCACCTGAAAGCCGAGTTCCTGGCTGGCGACGCGGGCGGCGGCGACTGCGTGGGTGGCGTCGCCGAACACAAAGACGCGTTTGTTGGTCAGATAGGTCGAATCGACCGACTTGGCGTACCACGGTGATCGCGACTCGGCGTCGGCGAGCACTGCGTTGGCGTCGATGTCGGCGAGCTGCGCGACTTCCTTGATGAAGTCGCGCGTCGCCCCGGCACCGATCGGGATGGTTCTCGTCGCAGGCTGGCCGAAGGTTCGCGTGAGCCATGAGGCAGTCAGCGATGCGATCTCGGGGTACAGCACGACGTTGAACTCGGCATCGCCCAGGCGAGAAAGGTCGTCGGCCGTCGCACCCAGCGGAGCCACCACGTTGATGTCGATACCGAGTTGCGTCAGCAGGCCGGTGACCTCGCGCAGGTCGTCACGGTGACGGAAGCCGAGTGCCGCCGGGCCGAGGATGTTGCAACGCGGTTTGGCACCCGCGATGCGCCCCGGCTTCGTCGTGCCGGGGGCGGGCGAACTCTGACGAGCAGCAGCGCGTTGCTCTGCTGCGGGCCCCGCCAGCGCTCGAACCATCTGGTACAGGGTTTCCGACGCGCCCCAGTTTTCTTTGCGCTGGTACGACGGCAACTCCAGCGCCACGACAGGAATCGGCAGGTTCAGTGCCTTGCACAGACCGCCCGGATCGTCCTGGATCAGCTCGGCAGTGCACGACGCGCCGACCATCATCGCCTTCGGTTTGAAGCGCTCGTAGGCGTCACGTGCGGCGGTCTTGAACAGCTCGGCGGTGTCGCCGCCCAGGTCGCGCGCCTGGAAGGTGGTGTAGGTGACCGGCGGGCGCTTTGGCAGCCGCTCGATCATCGTGAACAACAGGTCGGCGTAGGTGTCGCCCTGCGGTGCGTGCAGCACGTAATGCACGTCCTTCATCGCGGTGGCGATACGCATCGCACCGACGTGCGGCGGGCCTTCATAGGTCCAGAGCGTCAACTGCATGGTCTGGTGTCTGTTGCTGGTTTCTGAGGATTCAGGCGACCAGCTTCATGCGGCGCACCAGCGGTCGCGCGAACAGCTCGGCCAAATCGCCCGCTTGCTCGTAACCGTGGATCGGCGTGAAGACGAGTTCGATCGCCCACTTGGTGGTCAGGCCTTCGGCTTCGAGCGGATTCGCCAGCCCGAGACCGCAGACCACGATGTCGGGCTGCGCGGCGCGGCAGCGGTCGAGCTGGTTGTCGACGTGCTGGCCTTCCGACAGGAAGGTTCCTGCGGGCAGCAGGTCGAGCTCTTCGGCCAAGTGCTGACGGTGCAGATAGGGCGTGCCGACTTCAACCAGTTGCATGCCCAACTCGCGCGCCAGGAACCGCGCGATCGGCACTTCGAGCTGCGAGTCGGGGAAGAAGAACACCCGCTTGCCCGCCAGTTGCAACCGGTGACGCGCCAGGGCAGCCGTGGCCCGATCGCGGCCCGGTGCGGTGACGCGCTCGAACGTGGAAACATCGATACCGAACGCCGTGGCAGCCGCTTGCAACCACCGCGTCGTGCCTTCGACGCCGAGCGGGAAGGGTGCGGCCAAGCGCTCGGCGCCCAGCGATTCGAGCGCCCGCGCGGTGTCTGCGAGGAAAGGCTGTGCCAACAGGAATTTCGTGTTCGGCCCGACCGCAGGCAGATCGCTCGCGTGACGCGGCGGGAAAAAGCGCACCGGGGCGTCGGCGCTGCCGAGGCCGAGGCTGGTGAACAAGCGTGAGAACTGGTCTTCAACCACATCGGCCAGCGCACCGACGATCAGCAGCGATGCCGATGCCTCGGCGGGCAACAGCGGCAGGCTGGGCACCAGCGAGGCGAGGCAAGCGTCTTCGCCCTGGGTGAAGGTGGTCTCGATGCCGCTGCCAGAATAATTCAACACCCGCACCTCTGGCGAGAAGCGCCCGGACAGGCGTGACGCCGCGCGCGACAAATCGAGCTTGATGACCTCGGACGGGCACGAGCCGACCAGAAACAGCAGCTTGATCTCGGGCCGCCGTTCGAGCAAGCGGGTCACCACGCGATCCAGCTCTTCGTTGCAATCGGCCAGGCCGGCGAGGTCGCGCTCGTCGATGATTGCGGTCGCGAAGCGCGGTTCGGCGAAGATCATCACGCCTGCAGCCGACTGGATCAGGTGTGCGCAAGTGCGCGAGCCCACCACCAAAAAGAACGCATCCTGGATCTTGCGGTGCAGCCAGATGATGCCGGTCAGCCCGCAGAACACCTCGCGCTGGCCGCGTTCTTTCAGCACCGGCGCGTCGCCGCAGCCTTCGCTTGCCTCGGCCCGGATCGGAATCACCGGGCTCATACAGCCAACTCCGGCGCACGAGCCAAGGCGTCGCGCTGTGCCATGTCGAGGCGCGCGGCGCGCAGTTTCAAAATAAACTGCACCGCGTTGATCGCGTAGGCGGCGTAGGCCGCCAAGGCCAGGTACATCAGTGATTGCGGGTTGAAGCCACCGCTGTACAGCGCCACCAAGTACGCCGTGTGCAGGGCCAGCACCAACATGCTGAACACGTCCTCCCAGTAAAAAGCCGGTGCGAACAAGTAGCGACCGAACACGACCTTTTCCCAGATGCAGCCGGTGATCATGATGGCGTAGAGCGTCAAGGTCTTCAGCACGACCGAGCCGGTGGCCAACATCCAACCGTCGCCAGTGGCGAGGTAGCGAAGCACAAAGTAAAGACTAACGAGAAACACCAGAAACTGAACCGGAGCAAGGATTCCCTGAACCAGCGTCCACACCGTGCCGTCGCGACGAACGCGCTCTTCAGCGGTGTACAGCGACCGTCTTGTTTCTGGCGGGGACCCTCGTTCGAACATCGCTTCCTCAAGGGGCTGTCACCCGTTGGAATCGAATTTAGACGGGCACTTTGCAAATGTCAATCCAGGTTGACGTAAATTAACGTTGACAGTTATTCCAGTCAGATCGATCATCGAGTCACGGGTCGATTGAAGGCAGCGACCATCGGTACTTGCCGGGTAGACAGCGCGTCGGGTGTGCGGCATGCTGCGGCGGCCAGAAGTACTGAAGGGTCCGTGTGTTCGGGGACTGTTCTGGTGAAATGTCTGTCCGACCGTCTGGTGCAGTTTGTGGACGCGCCGCGATTTCGGTCTTTGATCAATCCGCTTCACAGCCAGTGCGCTCGCCGCGCCAGGAGTCCCGCCATGTCCCGATTGACGTCCAGCGCGTTGTCGACCGATTCAGACGGCGTCGTACCCGAATCGGCGGACTCTGAGTGCTGGCCGGAAGTCCATCGGCTGCCCTTTAACACCCAGTCCCCGGCATGGATACAAGAAACACTGGGGCGTCCTGCCGCTGAAGAACGGATGACCCGCCTGGTGAAAACACTCGAAGTTGAAGTCATCCCGCGCCTTGTCGAGGCGCACCGCGCGCTGCCCGACAGCGACGTCGTGCCTGCCGTGTGTGCGTGTCCGCCACCCACCGCAGTTGAAGTGGAGACTTTTGTTCAACTGGTGCTTCGTCGCGATGACGTGCCGATCACTGCCTGCATCGAGACGCTGCGAGGCAAAGGCATGCCGATTGGGATGCTTTATCTCGATTTGCTGGCGCCTGCGGCTAACCATCTCGGGCATTTGTGGGTCGAAGATTTGTGCGATTTCACTGATGTCACCATTGCGCTGGGCCGTTTGCAGCGCCTGCTTCAAGAGCTCAGTCCGGCGTTCGGCAGCGAAGTTGAGTTTCCCGCCAATGCGCGCCGAGCCTTGCTGGTTCCGGCTCCTGGTGAGCAGCACACCTTTGGGTTGTCGATGGTGGCCGAATTTTTCATGCATGCCGGTTGGGAAGTCGCTGGCGGCCAGGGCGCCTACCGCGATGAAGCGGTCGACATGGTGCAGCGCGAGTGGTTCGACGTGATTGGCTTTTCGGTCGGCAGCGAGGCCCGGCTCGACTGGCTGGCATCGTGCATCGCATCCGTACGCAACATGTCGCGCAACAAGGACATCGGCGTGCTGGTCGGGGGGCCGGTGTTTGCGCTCAACCCCGAGTACGTTGCGCTCGTTGGCGCCGATGCGACCAGCATCGACGGCAAGCAGGCGCCGATTGCTGCCGAAGGACTGATCGCTGCTCGCGTGAAGAGCCGCTGATAATTCGGGTTTGCACTGAAAAGCCATCGATGAAAGTTGTCAGCAGTACATTGATCGGTGGGTCCCGATGATTCCCTTTGCTACCCCGGCCCGGTCTCTCGGTGACTTGAGCGCCAAGGCGGCAGGGGAACTGATCGCTGCGGCCGCCGATGTGGCGCTGATCGTCGACGCCGAAGGCGTCATCTGCGATATGGCGTTCAGCAGCGACAGCCTCAAGAATCTCGGCTACGACCGGTGGCTCGGTCAGTCGTGGATTCAGACCGTCACCAAGGAAAGTCGGCCGAAGATCGAGGCTTTGCTGCGCGATGTCGATTCGCCCGACGCGCCCCGCTGGCGCCAAGTCAACCACCCGTCGGATGTCGGTGCCGACTTGCCGCTGGCTTACTGCGCCGTGAAGGTCAACGACGAGAACCGTGCCGACGCAGTCGGCCATTCGGTGGTGTACGGCCGCGATCTGCGCGCGATGGCGGCCATGCAGCAAAGCCTGGTCGATGCGCAGCAGGCTTCGCTGCACGAACACTGGCGGCTGCGCGATGCGCAGTCGCGCTACCGGCATCTTTTCCAGGGATCGGCCGAAGCCGTGATCGTGATCGACAGCGTGACGCAGAAGGTGCAAGAAGCCAATCCGGCCGCCCACCAGTTGTTTGTAGACGTGTCCCGAAAGCTGGTCGGAATGCCGTTTCCGGTCGGGCTCGACGAGCGCGGCACCGATGCTGTGCAAAGCATGCTGGCCGCGCTGCGTTCGTCTGGCAAGGCCGACGACATGCGGGTGCATCTGGCCGGTGACAGCGGCGAGCTGACGGTCGCCGGCTCGATGTTCCGTCAGGAGGTGGGTTCGCTGCTGGTGCTGCGCATGTCAAGGGTGATGGCCGAAAGCGCCATTTTGTCGAAGGTCGGCGGGCATTCGATGTTGTCGAAATTGGTGCAAAGCTCGCCCGACTGCGTGGTCGTCACTGACGTCGACGGCTCGATCGTCTCGGCCAACGAGTCGTTCATCGAACTGGTGCAGGTCCCGTCGGAAAAGCAGGTGCTCGGCGAATCGCTCGGCCGCTGGCTCGGCCGCACCGGCGTCGAGATGAATGTGTTGATCTCCACGTTGCGTCAGCGTGGCTCGGTGCGCCTCTTTCCGACCACCGTACGCAGCGATCAGGGCACGCCCAGCGATGTCGAAATCTCGGCCACGATGGTCACCGAAAGCGAGCAATCGTTCCTCGGCTTCACCATCCGCGATGTCAGCCGAAGGCTGGCCCATGACGCCCGGGCGGCCAAGGAACTGCCGCGCTCGGTCGGCCAGCTGTCCGAACTGGTCGGCCGCGTGCCGATGAAAGACATCGTCGGCGAAACCACCGACCTGATTGAGCAACTGTGCATCGAAGCCGCGCTCGATCTGACGCGTGACAACCGAGCGGCGGCCGCAGAGATGCTCGGCTTGTCGCGGCAGAGCCTGTACGTCAAGCTGCGTCGATACGGCCTGAGCGACCCGGTCGCCGAAGGCGAAAAATAGGGTGAACCGGGGCGCGGTCGCCGTGCTGGTGCTGGTCGATATTGCACCCGGTTCGAGAGCTTGGGGTTACGCGCGGTTCGTCATCGGCCGCTTCGATCTGTACCGCGTGCCCGGCTTGGGGTTTTTCAAGGTGCTGGGCAGCGGCCATGAGTCTGGCTTCGGATTGCGTCCGAGCCTGTCGCGCCAAGGGCTGTTTTGCCTGTTCGACGACGAGGCCGCCGCAGATGCCTTTCTCACCACCTCGTCCTTGGTTGCCGATTACCGCTCGCACGCCCGCGAGTTCTTTGCCGTCAAGCTGCGTGCGTTCAGCAGCCGTGGTCGGTGGGCCGGCCTGGACCTGCCGGTCAGCACTGCCGCGCCGACCCACGGCCCGATCGCCTCGCTGACGCGAGCATCGATACGAATCCGCAAGGCGCATGCGTTCTGGGCGCAGGCGCCGTTGACGCAGCGCTCGCTCGATGGCGCACCGGGGTGCCTGTTTTCGGCCGGTGTCGGCGAAGCCCCGTTGCTGCGCCAGGCCACGTTCACGATGTGGGAGAGCGTGGCCGACATGGACGCCTATGCACGCAGCGGTGCCCACCTCGACGCCATCAAGGCGGCGCAGCGCAACGGTTACTTTTCCGAATCGATGTTTGTCCGTTTTGTGCCGTATGGTGCGCGCGGTGTGTGGCTGGGTCGCGCTTATGGTTGATGCCTTGCGCACCCACCGCGTCGTCGTGGTCGGTGCCGGCGTCGCCGGGCTGGTCAGCGCGTTGTTGCTGGCGTGTCGCGGTTTGCAGGTCACGCTGGTCGAGCGGGCCGCGACGCCTGGGGGCAAGATGCGACGGCTCATGGTCGACGGAGTCGGCGTTGATTCCGGGCCGACGGTGTTCACGATGCGCTGGGTGTTCGAGCAGATCTTCGAAGCCGCCGGTTCATCGCTGGCTGATCAGTTGCGCCTGCAGCCGCTGGGCGTGCTGGCGCGCCACGCCTGGGGCGGCGAACAGCGGCTCGATCTGTACGCCGACGCGGCCAGTTCTGCCGATGCCATCGCGCAGTTCGCCGGGCCCAACGAGGCGCGGCGCTTCGTGCAGTTCTGCGATCAGGCGCGCCAGGTCTACGACACGCTCGAAGGCCCGTACATCCGGTCGCAGCGGCCGACGCTGCTCGGCATGGCGCGCGATCTCGGGCCGAGCGGCCTCGGTGTGCTGGCTGGCCTCGGGCCGTTCGCATCGCTGTGGCGGTCGCTGTCCAAACATTTCCACGACCCCCGCCTGCAGCAACTGTTCGGCCGTTACGCCACCTACTGCGGCTCGTCGCCGTTCGCTGCGCCCGCCACGCTGATGTTGGTCGCGCAGGTCGAGATGGACGGTGTGTGGGCGGTCGACGGCGGTATGTTGGCGGTGGCGACGGCGCTGGCCGATTTGGCACAGAAGCGCGGTGCCACGGTGCGTTACGGGCAGGCCTGCGACGAGGTGCTGGTGCGCAACGGGCGGGCCTGTGGCGTGCGGTTGGCCAACGGCGAATGCATCGAGGCCGACTCGGTGGTGTTCAACGGCGATGCGGCGGCGCTGCCGCTGGGCTTGCTCGGTGCAGGGTGTCGTCAGGCGGTTCCGGCGGTACCACCAGCCGGCCGATCGCTGTCGGCCATGACCTGGTCGATGAACGCCCGCACCTCCGGATTTCCGCTGGTGCGCCACAACGTGTTCTTCAACGCCGACTACGCGTCGGAATTCAAAGACATCTTTCAGCACGGCCGCCTGCCGCGCGAAGGCACGGTCTATGTCTGCGCCCAGGACCGCGACGACAGCGGCCGACCTCCCGGCCGTGACGGCGATCCGCAAGGCACCGGGCCGGAACGGCTGCTCTGCTTGGTCAACGCACCCGCCAACGGCGATTCAACACCCCTTGAACCCTCGGAGATCGAAGCATGCGAGCGGACCCACTTCGCGTTGATGGAGCGCAGCGGCCTGACCGTCGATCGGCAGCAGCACAACACGGTGCTGACGACGCCGGCCGACTTCCATCGGCTGTTCCCGGCGACGGGCGGCGCGCTGTACGGTCAGGCATCGAACGGCTGGATGGGGGTGTTCCAGCGGCCACAGGCGCGGAGTCGGCTGCCGGGGCTGTACTTGGCGGGTGGCAGCGTGCACCCGGGGCCGGGCGTGCCGTTGGCGGCGATGTCCGGGCGGCTGGCGGCCGAGGCGTTGATGGCGCACCTCGATTCGACCAGCCGGTCGCGGCTGGCGCCTATCTCTGGTGGTATGTCGACGCGATCAGCGACGACGGGCACCACGCGCTGAGCATCATCGCCTTCGTCGGCAGCGTCTTCTCGCCGTACTACGCCTGGGCGCGCCGCAGCGGTGCCACCGATCCCGAGAACCACTGCTCGATCAACGTCGCGCTGTACGGCAAGGCCGGCAAGCGCTGGACGATGACCGAGCGCAGCCGGGCCAGCCTGCGGCGCGATGCGACACGGCTCGTCATCGGGCCGAGTCAGCTCCACTGGGATGGCGATTGCCTGACGATCGATCTCGACGAGGTCAGCGTGCCGGTCCCGAAGCGGGTGCGCGGGCAGGTGCGCGTGTACCCGAAAGGCCTTTGCAAGTTCGTCACCGCGCTCGACGACCACGGGCTGCACCGCTGGGGGCCGATCGCGCCGTGCGCGCGGGTCGAGGTCGATTTCGGCGCGCCGGCGATGAAGTGGAGCGGCCACGCTTACCTCGACTCCAATGAGGGCGACGAGCCGATCGACAGGCCTTTCACCGAATGGGACTGGTCACGCGCGCCGTTGGAAGACGGCAGCACCGGCGTGATTTACGACGTGCGCCAGAAGCAGGGCGCTGACCGCGTGATCGCGGTGCGTTTCCAGCCCTCGGGCGAGTTCGAGCACTTCACGCCGCCCGAGCGCCAGCCGTTGCCGCGCACCGCGTGGCGCATCGGCCGCACGATACGCACCGATGCGCAGCAGCCGGCGGTGGTCACGCAGACGCTGGAAGACACGCCTTTCTATGTGCGCTCGGTGTTGTCGTCAGGGCTGCTCGGCGAATCGGTGGTGTCGGTGCACGAGACGCTGAACCTGCCGCGACTCGTGTCCACCGCCGTGCAACTGATGCTGCCGTGGCGCATGCCACGGGTGCGTTGACGAACGAGATCAGCCGCTGAAGACCGAAGGCGGCTGCTGGCCGGCACCATTGAATGAGTTGCTGGCACGTTGCCGGGCCTCGATGCGCTCGAACAGGCCGATCGTCCACAGCATGCGTTCGTCGAATCGGGCGGGCCGTGCACCGCGTCGAGCATGGGATCGGTCGTCGACGACAACCGATGGTGCAGCGGCCGCTTCGACCAGGTACCGGATCGCTGGCAGCGGTGCCGGTTCGAGGTCGTCACCGGGACGGCGCCTCACCGGCGACACTGCTGCGGCGCCGAAGGCCACCGCCATCAATCCGAGCTTGCGTTGTGACGACACGAAGGCGCGTTGGGACACCGAATCGCAGCCAGCACGCTCGACCTCGCGGCCGATCTCGGCGTAGACGAGGCGCGCGGCCTGGATCGCTGGCCGGCAATCGCGCGGCAAGGCGGCGATGCCCAGCCCGGCACGTTCGTACAAGACATCGGCCTGCGCGAGCAGACGCGACACGACCGAGCCGAGGGCCGGGGTGAAGGTCGGCGCAAGCAGCCACTCGTCGGGGTCGATGCCGACGTCGCGCAGCCAGTCGCGCGGCAGGTAGAGGCGGCCGGCACGCGCGTCTTCGCCGACATCGCGGGCCATGTTGGTCAACTGCATCGCCACACCCAGTTCGCAGGCGCGCGCTTGGGCCTGCGGGGTGCGTACGCCCATGAGCAGCGCCATCATCGAACCGACGGTGCCGGCCACCCGGGCCGCGTAATCCTGCAATTGAGCCAACGTGTCGTAGCGGCGCGATTGCAGATCCCACTCGAAGCCTTCGAGCAGCGCATCGAGCAGGGACTTCGGCAGGTTGAATTGAGCGACCACCGTAGCGAGTGCGCGATCGGCGGGCACCGGCGAGGGGCGGCCGTCATAGATGCGTTGCAGCCGCGTTTGCAGGTGCTGCAAGGCGCCCATCGGCCCGCCGTGCAAATGGCTTTCGAGATCGATCGTGTCGTCGGCCAGGCGGCAGAACGCATACAGCGCGGTGGCGGGCCCCCGCACGCGCCCCGGCAACACCAGCGAAGCGGCGAAGAAGCTCTTTGAGCCGGTGCGCATCAGCGCTTCGCAGTCGCGCAGGTCCATGCGTTGTCGCACTTCCGCGCTGCCTTCGGCGACTTTGAGATTCGGTGGCGGGAATTCGGTGTCGCTGCGGGGTTCGACCAGGGCATGGGGTGGCTGCATGAGGGTCCTCAGGGTCCTGCTCTCGGGACGGGTCAGGCCCGGGTCGGGCTGACGTGGTTGATTTGGGTGGCGAAAGACGACACCTCGGGCACGACCGATTCGAGCGCCTTCGCCGAACCGAGCACTCCCGGCACGCCGGCGCCGGGGTGTGTGCTGGCGCCGACCATGAACAGGCCGTCGATGTCTTCGCTGCGGTTGTGCGGACGAAACCAGGCGCTTTGCAACAGCACCGGCTCCAGCCCAAAAGCGGCGCCCTTGAAGGACAGCAGCCGGTCGTGAAAGTCTTGCGGTGTGGTGATGCGCGAGGTGGCGATGTGCTTCTGGAAACCCGGCATCACCTTGCGATCGAGCGCATCCGCGATCGCCTGCCGGTACGGCTCGGCCTTCGATTGCCAGTCGGTTCCGCTGTCCAGGTGCGGCACCGGCGCCAGCACATAGAACGCATCGCAGCCGGGAGGTGCCATGGAGGGGTCGGAGGCGGTCGGGCGATGCAGGTAGAGGCTGAAGTCTTCGGCGAGCACATGCTCCTTGAAGATGTCGTTCAGCAACTCGCGGTAGCGTGGGCCGAGCACCATCATGTGGTGCGGCACATCGGGATACTGGCGGTCGGTGCCGAAGTACCAAACGAACAGGCTCATCGAATAGCGGCCCTTGTCGATCTTGCGATCGCTCCAGTGGCGGCGATATTCCGGTCGGATCAGGT
>JANMTL010000222.1:0-3375 GCA_031390425.1 Rhizobacter sp. | reverse complement strand
CGCGATGCTGCTGGAGGTGCTGACCGAGCAGGCTTACGGCACGATGATCCGCTCGCATTGAGCAAGCACGGGTTGCTCGCGCGTCCAGCCCGCCGCCGGGCCGCTCCAAGGCGGGATGCGACCCGAGGGCCACGAAGGGGCCCCTCTGTGGCCCTCGGGGAAGCGCGGCAGCGTGGCTGCAACCGTGGGGGCACCATGACGTGGCTGTTCGACCTCGACAACACCCTGCACGACGCCTCGCACGCCTCGTTCGGTCCGACCAACGAGGCGATGACGCAGTACATCGTCGACCACCTCGGGCTGCCGCCGGCCGACGCGTCTGCACTTCGCACGCATTACTGGATCCACCACGGCGCCACGCTGCTGGGTTTGGTGCGCCACCACGGCGTGAAGGCGTCGCACTTTCTCGAAACCACGCACCGCCTGCCGGGCCTCGAATCGCGTCTGCGCACCAGCGCACACGACCGCGCGGCGCTGCGCCGGTTGCCCGGGCGCAAATACATCCTGACCAACGCACCGCGCGCCTACGCGCTGCGGGTGCTCGACGCGCTGCGCCTGACCGCCTGCTTCGACGGCGTCATCAGCATCGAGGACATGACGATGTTCGGTCACCACCGGCCGAAACCTGATGCGCGGATGTTCCGCTGCATCGCGGCCCGGCTGAAGGTGCCGCCGCAGCGCTGCACCTTGATCGAAGACACGCTGGCGCACCAGCGTTCGGCGCGCCGGGTCGGCATGCGCACCGTCTGGATGCAGCGCTATCTGCCGCCGTTTCGGCGCCCGCCGGGCCCCCCCGAATCGGCGTCGAAAGTCAGTGTTCACCCTTGCCACAAGCCTGCATACGTGTGTGCCAGAATCAAATCGCTTCAGCGTCTGCTCTCGCTGTAGCTCAATTCCAGGGGTGCCCGCGCAATGACGAATCGCCCCGACGACGACCCCCTGGAAAGCAGGGGCGACGCGGGCCCTGTGCCTGCCGCAGAGGCCCCCGAAGTCCCCGCCGCCGAGTCCACCCGCAAGCGCCCGAAGCCCGGCGAACGCCGCGTGCAAATCCTGCAAACCCTCGCCGCCATGCTCGAACAGCCGGGCGCCGAACGCGTCACCACGGCCGCGCTGGCGGCCCGCCTCTGCGTCAGCGAGGCGGCGCTGTACCGCCACTTCGCGAGCAAGGCGCAGATGTTCGAAGGGCTGATCGAGTTCATCGAAAGCAGCGTGTTCACGCTCGCCAACCAGATCAACGAACGCGAGTCTTCAGGCACGCAGCAGGCGCGCAAGGTGGTCACCCTGCTGCTGCAATTCGGCGAGAAAAATCCAGGCATGACCCGCGTGATGGTGGGCGATGCGCTGGTCTTCGAGCACGACCGGCTGGTCGCGCGGATGAACCAGTTTTTCGACCGCATCGAATCGCAGTTGCGCCAGAGCCTGCGCAGCGCGGGCGACGCCGCGGGATCGCTGACGGCCACGGTCGATGCGAATGTGGTGGCGTCGGTGCTGACCTCGTTCGCCGTCGGCCGCCTGCAGCGGTACGCCCGCTCGGGCTTCAAGCGCCAGCCGACCGAGCACCTCGACACCGCGCTGAACCTGATCGTCGCGTGACCCCGTCCCAGGCGGCATGCTGACCATTTCGGTGGCGGGTGAGCCGCTGACCCTGCTGCCCGAAAAGGCCGCTTATTTGCCCGAACGGCAGACCTTGCTGATCGCCGATGCGCACCTCGGCAAGGCGGTGTCGTTCCGTCGGCTCGGCGTGCCAGTGCCGCAGGGCACCACCGCCGACAACCTGGCGATGCTGGGTGCGCTGGTGGCACGACACGAGGCGCGCCGCATCGTGTTCCTCGGCGACTTGCTGCATTCGGCCGCCGCGCAATCGGCTGCCACACAGGCCGCTGTGGCGCACTGGCGCGATGCCCATCGCGAGCTGCACCTGACGCTGGTGCGCGGCAACCACGACGACCACGCGGGCGACCCGCCGAAGTCGCTCGGCATCGAGGTGGTCGACGAGCCGCTGCGCCTCGGCCCGTGGGCGCTGTGCCACCACCCGCGCGCGCAAGACACGGGCTACGTGCTGGCCGGGCACCTGCACCCGTGCGTGACGCTGCGCGGCCGCGCCCGCGACCGGCTGCGTCTGCCGTGCTTCTGGTTCGGCGACCGGGTCGGCGTGTTGCCGGCCTTCGGCGCGTTCACCGGCATGCACCCGATCACCGCGCAGCCCGGCGACCGCGTGTTCGCGCTGACGGCCGACGGCGTGAGCGAGCTCCCGCGCTGAGCGGGGGCGCCCGGGCCCGAGCCCCTCGCTACACTGCGTGCCTTTCGCCTCACGCGCCCGCCCGCACGACCCCATGTCGACCCTGCCCGATCCTCTGCTGCACCTGATCCAACGCGTCGAAGTGGTGCTGTCGCGATTGGAAGCGGTGTTGCCGCACCCGCTGACAGCCCCCGACTGGAACGCCTCGATCGCGTTTCGCTACCGGCGCCGCAACACCGGCGGCAGCGCGTTGGAGCCGGTGCGCCATGTGGCGCCGATCCGACTGGCCGACCTGGTCGAGGTCGAGCCGCAGAAGGAACGCCTGCTGCGCAACACCGAGCAGTTCGTGTCCGGGCGAACCGCCAACAACGTGCTGCTGACCGGCGCGCGCGGCACCGGCAAGAGCTCGCTGATCAAGGCCTGCCTGAACGAGTTCGCACCCGTCGGCCTGCGCCTGATCGAGGTCGACAAAACCGATCTGATCGATCTGCCCGACATCGTCGACCTGGTCGCCGAGCGACCCGAGCGCTTCATCGTCTACTGCGACGACCTCAGCTTCGACGAGGGCGAGCCGGGCTACAAGGCGCTGAAGTCGATCCTCGACGGCTCGGTGTCGCAGGCCTCGGACAACGTGGTGATCTACGCGACCAGCAACCGCCGCCACCTGCTGCCCGAGTACATGGCCGAGAACCTGACCTACCAGCACCTGGACAACGGCGAGGTGCATCCGGGCGAGGTGATCGAAGAGAAGATTTCGCTCAGCGAGCGCTTCGGCCTGTGGGTGAGCTTCTACCCGTTCACCCAGGACGAGTACCTGGCGATCGTCGCGCAGTGGCTGCGTGGTTTCGGCGCCAGCGAAGACGCGATCGTTGCGGCGCGGCCTGAAAGCCTGGTCTGGGCGCTCGAACGCGGCTCGCGCTCGGGGCGGGTTGCGTTCCAGTTCGCCAAAGACTACAGCGGGCGGCAGCCCGCGTGAGTGTTGCGGAGCGCACGCCGGTCGATGTCGCCGTTGGAGTGCTGATCGACACGGAAGGTCGCTTCCTGATGACCTCGCGGCCCGACGGCAAGGTCTACGCCGGTTACTGGGAGTTTCCCGGCGGCAAGCTCGAAGTCGGTGAGGGCGTCGAGGCCGCGCT
>JANMTL010000218.1:0-3544 GCA_031390425.1 Rhizobacter sp. | reverse complement strand
TCGAGAAGCCGCTGTTTTCGTAGTACGCCGTCAACGTCTGCACCTTGCGTGAAAGGCCGGGCAGCGGGCGGGTGTCACCATCGCCAAAAGGTTTGATCGCGCTTTGGGTGTCGCTGAAACTGGCCTGCACGCCAAAACCGTTCAACACCGGCGTCAGCAGGTTCAGCGGCACGTCCACCGCGAGCTCGATGCCTTTGATGGTGCCGCCCTTGCCATTCAGCGTGAAGGTGTATTCGCCCGTGTTGGGCGGGGTCGTGGCGTTCGGTGTGCGGCCCGACAGGTTGGGCAAACCAGTGAAGTTGAAGCGGCGGTCGGTGACGTTGAAGATGTAGCTCTTCAGGTCTTTGTAGAACGCCGCCGCGGAGAAGTAGCCCTTGGTGCCGAAGTACTTCTCGTAGGACAGGTCCAGCGCGGTGGCGCGGTAGGGGTCGAGCAATGGGTTGCCGCTCTCGCCTCGCCAGTTGCCGTCGCCGTTGACTTCACTGCGCGCAAAGTTGCTCAGCTGGTCCATGCGCGGGCGCGCCATCTGGCGGCCCAGGCCGGCGCGCAGGAATTGGTCTCCGCCGAGTTCCATGCTCAGGTTCATCGCGGGCAGGAAGTCGGTGTAGCTCTTGCCGCGTGTCTCAGTCACGAAGGCGGCCCCGGTGGGGGTGGTGCGCGCCACGGAGCCCGTGGATTGCTGCTTCGTGCCGATGACCTGCGCGCCCACGTTGCCGCGCAGCGCCATGCCGAAGAGCTCAGTGTCGATGTCGGCCTTCACGACGCCGGTGGTCACGTCTTCCTTGACCGTCCAGCCCTTGCGCAGGATGTCGCCGTTGATGTTGGGGTCCAGCCGGTACAGCGCCGGGTAGGCCGCGCCCGGGTCGAAGGACACGGTGTTGAAGCCCAGGCCCGGCAGCAGCAGCGAACCGGCACCGGCCGGCAGCGGCGTGCCGGGGTTGGGGTTGGTGGCGCCGCGCGCGGGCAGGCGCAGGAAGTTCTCGGCCGAACCCTTGTTCTTCTCACGCGTGCTGAGGTTTACGCCGAAGCTCATTCGCGAGAAAAAGCCTTCCATGTCGGTCTGCGCCACCAGCTTCACGGCCTTCAGCTCGTCCTTGGTGCTGATGATCTTGTCGTAGCCGTTCTGGCCCCAGCTCTCGGGGTCGGTCAGGCGCACGATGGCCGGGTTGCCGTGGTCGTACTGCAGGCCGGTGATTTGGTTGTAGTTGCTGACGGTCACGGTGCCCGGCAGCGGGCGGTTGTTCACGGTGTCGAACACACCGGCTTCCATCTCGACGATCTGTTCCTTGCTCTTGGCCGACGAGAAGCTGATGTCGGCGATGCCGGTCCAGCCGCTGCCGAACTTCAGCTTGTTGTTCCAGCCCAGCGATTTCAGATCGTCTTCACGCGGTTCCCAGATGGTGCGCGACAGCGGGTTCACATTGCCCCACACGCCGCTGATCAAGCGACCGTTGGTCACGGTGGCGTTGGTGAGCGTGGGTGCCTGGTAGCCCACGTCGGGGTTGCCGTTTTTCCAGCTGTCGTTGACCTGGATTTCGAGGCCGCGCTTGGTCACGTCCTTGTCGAACTTCGAATAGAAGAGATCGACGACGCTGCTGAAGTCCTTGTTGGGCTTGTATTCCAGCACCGCCATCGCGCCAGTGCGCGTTTCGTCGGTGGCATCGACAAAGTACTTGAAGCCCTGGTTGTGCACGAAGTTGGCACCGCCGTTGACGTTGGCAAAATTGCCCGTCTGGTTGGTGTCGTAGGTTTCGCCGCGGGACTTGGACACCTTCTGATTCAGCCGCGCAATACCGAAGGCCACGCCGATGGTGCGGTCGGCGAACTGGTCGATGTAATTGAAGCTGAAGCGCGTGCCGTCGCCTTCGAAGGGCGTGCCGCCGCCGTTTTTCTCGCCGCGCACGTTGATGCCCACGACGCGCTGGCTGAAGTTCAGCGGGCGCACGGTCTGCAGGTCGATGGTGCCTGAGAGGCCCTGGCCCAGCAGGTCGGCGGTGGGCGTCTTGTAGATGCTGACCCCCGAAAGCAGCTCCGACGGGTACTGGTCGAACTCGACGCTGCGGTTGTTGCCGGTGGAGACCTGCTCACGCCCGTTCAGCAGCGTGTTGGCGAAGTCGCCCGACAGGCCGCGGATGTTGATCTCGGTGGCGCGGCCGTTCACGCGCTGCGCGGTGATGCCAGGCAAGCGCGCGATGCTTTCGGCGATGCTGCTGTCGGGCAGCTTGCCGATGTCTTCGGCAGAGATGCTCTCGACGATGGCGTCAGCGTTTTTCTTGACGTTGATGGCGCTTTCGATGCCGCGGCGTATGCCGGTCACCGTGATCACCTGCGGTGCGGCGGCCGGGGCCGCGGTTGTCTGGGCCTGCGCCTGTGTGTGGCCGGCGCTCAGCAGCATGGCGGCGACGGCGGCGGCCACCGGGGTGGCTTGCAGCAGTGCGCGCGGGGCGCCGCGGCGGGGGTTCGAATTTGTCATGGTGTTTGTCTCCTTAGAACGCACGTGATCTCAACAACTTCCGTCGGTGCAGGCCGAATGCGCGCACTGACTGGGCAACAGGGACGTGGTCCGTGGAGCGAACTCTGTACCAAAACTAGATTCATCGACACCCTGCGAAAACCCTAGATCGGTGCGCGGGTCCGTTCGGGTCGGTGCGAGATTTGCGGCTGTACAAGGAGAATCTGCTGTGCATACACTGGAGAAGGCGCACCGAGGCAGGGAGCGTTTGTCCGCTGAACACACAAATGTGTAGCGAAACTACATTGCAAAAAAGCAACATTCTGCGCGTTCGGCGTGCTGCCGCCGGCCTGTTGTCGCTGTGGCTGAGTGCGGCCGTGGGTGCCACCGCCGAGAGCTCGGCGCCCACACCGCTGAAGCTGCATGTGCCCTCCCCCGACTGGCGCGACCAGGTGCTGTACTTCGTGATGACCGACCGTTTTGCCGACGGCGACCCGTCCAACAACGACCAGGGCGCGGGCGAGTACGCACCCGGTCAGCGCAGCCGCTACAACGGCGGCGACCTCCAGGGGCTGGCACAACGGCTGGACTACATCCGCGGCCTGGGCGCGACGGCGTTGTGGATCACGCCGCCAGTGGCCAACCAGTGGCTCGACCCGCCGGGCCAGTACGCGGGCTACCACGGTTACTGGGCCGAGAATTTCAAGCAGGTCGACCGCCATCTGGGCACGCTGGACGACTACCGCGCGCTGTCGCATGCGCTGCACAGCCGTGGCTTGCACCTGGTGCAGGACATCGTCGTCAACCACACCGGCAACTACTTCAGTTACGGCCCGCACTGGCGTGGCGGCGACCCGGCGCTGGGCTACGAAGCGCATGCACTGACGCGCCCGGTGGCGCGCCCCAGCCAGCACCCTTTCGACCGCAACGACCCGCGCGACCCGGCGCAGCGCCGCGAAGGCATCTACCACTGGACACCCGACGTCACGCTTATGTGAAATGGCATTTATTCAGATTGGGTAGCGACTTGCGCCCGTGGTTGTTTTCCATCATGCACAATGTGTTTGTCAACGACAGACGCTTGCTGAAACA
>JANMTL010000160.1:0-8366 GCA_031390425.1 Rhizobacter sp. | reverse complement strand
GATTCGCCGGTGTTGCTGGTCAACGACCGCACGATGTGCAGCTTCATGACCCACGAGCGGCTCGACGCGCTGGTGGATGTTCTCCAGTCGCAAGCCGACGCGTCCCATTAAGCAGTAGGGGCCTTTCATGCTCGATCTCTCGCAATTCCACGCCGACGGCGCAACGACCTGCTTCCACGGCCGCCACATCGGCGCGCAAATCTATGCCGATTTAAACGGCCGCAATTGGGGCCTGGCCGATTACCTCGCGCGCGGCGGCTACCAGGCGCTGCGCAAGATCCTCGGGCTCGACGGCGGTCTCGGTATGACGCAGGAAGAAGTGATCGCCGAAGTCAAAACCTCGGGATTGCGTGGGCGCGGCGGTGCGGGCTTCCCGACCGGGCTGAAATGGAGTTTCATGCCGCGCATGTACCCCGGCCCGAAGTACCTGGTGTGCAATTCCGACGAAGGGGAGCCCGGCACCTGCAAGGACCGCGACATCCTGATGTTCAACCCGCACATCGTCATCGAAGGCATGGCGATCGCGGCATACGCCATGGGCATCAGCGTCGGCTACAACTACATCCACGGTGAAATTTTCGACGCTTACGATCGGTTCGAACAAGCCCTTGAAGAAGCCCGCGCAGGTGGTTATCTCGGCGATCGGATCATGGGCTCCGGTTTCAACTTTCAGCTGCACGCGTCGCATGGTTTCGGGGCCTACATCTGCGGCGAAGAAACGGCCTTGCTCGAATCGCTCGAAGGCAAAAAAGGGCAGCCGCGTTTCAAGCCCCCGTTTCCGGCCAGCTATGGCCTGTACGGCAAGCCGACGACGATCAACAACACCGAAACCTTCGCGGCGGTGCCGTGGATCATCCGCAACGGTGGGCAGCCCTACCTCGAAGTCGGCAAGCCGAACAACGGCGGCACCAAGATCTATTCGGTGTCGGGCGACGTGAACCTGCCGGGTAATTTCGAGGTGCCGCTCGGCACGCCGTTCCCAGTGCTGCTTGAACTCGCCGGCGGCGTGCGCACCGGTCGCAAGCTGAAGGCGGTGATCCCCGGCGGTTCGTCGGCCCCGGTGCTGCCGGGCGCGACGATGATGGACGTGACGATGGATTACGACAGCATCGCCAAGGCCGGGTCGATGTTGGGCTCGGGTGCGGTGATCGTGCTCGACGACAGCCGTTGCATGGTCAAGAGCCTGCTGCGTCTGAGCTACTTCTACACGCATGAGAGCTGCGGCCAGTGCACGCCTTGCCGCGAAGGCACCGGCTGGCTGCACCGCATGGTCGATCGCATCGAACACGGCCGCGGCAAGATGGCCGACATCGAGTTGCTGAACTCGGTGGCCGACAACATCCAGGGCCGCACCATTTGCGCCTTGGGTGAAGCGGCGGCGATGCCGGTGCGCGCGATGATCAAGCACTTTCGCGAAGAATTCGCCTATCACGTTGAGCACAAGACCTGCCTGGTGGTTGCTGCTCGGACGGTGGCCCCCACCCCCAACCCTCCCCCGGCGGGGGAGGGAGCTTTCCGGATCGCGGCGCGATCGACCTCATGATTGAAATTCAGCTTGACGGTCAGAAGGTCGAGATCGCCGAAGGCAGCATGGTCATGCATGCCGCCGACAAGGCCGGCACCTACATCCCGCATTTTTGTTATCACAAGAAGTTGAGCATCGCGGCCAACTGCCGCATGTGCTTGGTCGATGTCGAGAAGGCTCCGAAGCCGATGCCGGCCTGCGCCACGCCGGTGACGCAGGGCATGATCGTGCGCACCAAAAGCGCCAAAGCGCTGCAAGCGCAGCAGTCGGTGATGGAGTTCTTGCTCATCAATCACCCGCTCGATTGTCCGATCTGCGACCAGGGCGGTGAGTGCCAGTTGCAGGACCTGGCGGTCGGCTACGGCGCGTCGTCGTCACGCTACGACGAAGAAAAGCGCGTGGTGTTTCCGAAGGATGTTGGGCCGCTGGTCTCCATGGCGGAAATGAACCGCTGCATCCACTGCACCCGCTGCGTGCGCTTCGGCCAGGAAGTGGCCGGCGTGATGGAGCTCGGCATGATCCACCGCGGCGAGCACGCCGAGATCACCACCGTGGTCGGCGACACGATCGACTCCGAGCTGTCGGGCAACATGATCGACGTGTGCCCGGTCGGTGCCCTCACCAGCAAGCCGTTTCGCTACAGCGCGCGCACCTGGGAGCTGTCGCGCCGCAAGTCGATCTCACCGCACGACAGCACCGGCGCCAATCTGATCATTCAGGTCAAGTCCGGCAAGGTGATGCGCGTCGTGCCGATGGAAAACGAAGACGTCAACGAATGCTGGATCGCCGACCGCGACCGGTTTTCGTACGAGGCGGTCAACAGCGAACAGCGACTGACCACGCCCATGCTCAAGCAAGGTGGCGCGTGGAAGGCGGTCGATTGGACGACCGCGCTGCAGTACGTGGCCAACGGGCTGGCGCAGATCAAGGCCGATCACGGCGCTGCAAGCATCGGCGCGCTGGGCTCGGCGCACAGCACCGTCGAGGAATTGCATCTGCTGGCGAAGCTGGTGCGCGGGCTCGGCAGTGACAACATCGATCACCGCGTGCGGCAATCGGACTTCTCGGTCGACGCCAAAACCGCACGCTGGCTCGGCACGCCGATCGCGTCGTTGTCGAACCTGCAACGTGTGCTGGTGGTCGGTTCGTTCTTGCGCAAGGACCACCCGCTGTTCGCGCAGCGGCTGCGCCAGGCCGCTCGCAAGGGTGCGCGCATCCACAGCCTGCATGCGGTGCACGACGACTGGTTGATTCCGTTGAAGTCCACGCTGACTGCGGCGCCGAGTGCCTGGGTGCAGGCCTTGGTGGAGGTGGCGGCAGCGGTCGCCATGGCGCAGGAAATCGCTCCGCCGGTGGCCCTGGCACCGGGTGTAGAACCGTCGCCGGACGCCAAGGCCATTGCTTTGTCGCTGATCGGTGGTGACCGCAAGGCCATCCTGCTCGGCAACGCGGCGGTGCAGCATCCGGCTGCGGCCAGCCTGATGGCGCTGGCGCAGTGGATCGGCGAGCACACCGGTGCATCGGTCGGTGACTTCGGCGCAGCCGCCAACACGGTCGGTGCGCAACTGGTCGGCGCACAGCCCGCTGCGGGCGGCTTGCACGCTGCTCAGATGCTGGGCGGTTCGCTGAAAGCCTGCCTGCTGCTCAACCTCGAACCCGACCGCGATGCGGCCAACCCCGCCGCTGCGGTGGCGGCTTTGCAGGGTGGCGAGATGGTCGTCGCCTTGACCTCGTTCAAGGATGCGGCGCTGGACTGCGCCGACGTGTTGCTGCCGATCGCGCCGTTCACCGAAACCTCGGGCACTTTCGTCAATGCCGAAGGCCGTGTTCAGAGCTTCCACGGCGTGGTCAAGCCGCTGGGCGAAACCCGTCCCGCGTGGAAGGTACTGCGCGTGCTGGGCAACATGCTGAAGCTGCCGGGCTTCGACTTCGAGACCTCCGAGCAGGTGCGCGCCGAAGCGCTGGGCGATGTCGCTGCGATTCCGGCGCGTCTGAACAACCATGTCGATGCGGCCTTCGCACTGAGCGGCGCGCCCACCGGTTTGGAACGCATCGCCGACGTGCCGATCTACGAAACCGACCCGCTGGTGCGCCGCGCGACCGCGCTGCAACTCACCGCCGATGCGCAGGCACCGTCGGTCGGCATCCCGGCTGCACTGTGGGCGCAACTCGGACTGCACGAGGGTGAATCGGTGCGCGTGTCGCAAGGCCTCGCCACGGCCGAGATGTCGGTGCGCCTCGATGCCACGCTGGCTGCGAACACCGTGCGCGTGCCATCCGGCACCGCGCACACCCGCACGCTCGGCGCGATGTTCGGTGCGATCAGCATCGACCGGATCTGAAGCCGATCATGTTCGACACCGTAAACACCGTTGGCACGTCCCTGTTGGGCGGCGCCTGGCCGGTCGCCTGGACGCTGATCAAGATCGTCGCGCTGGTGATCCCGCTGATGTTGTGCGTCGCTTACCTGACGCTGTGGGAACGCAAAGCCATTGCTTTTACCCAAGTTCGGCCCGGCCCGAACCGGGTCGGCCCGCTCGGTCTGCTGCAGCCGATCGCCGATGCGGTCAAGCTGATGTTCAAGGAAATCATTGTCCCGGCGGCCGCCAACAAAGGGCTGTTCTTTCTCGGCCCGGTGATGACGATCATGCCGGCGCTCGCCGCCTGGGCGGTGGTGCCGTTCGGCCCCGAGGCGGCGCTGGCCAACATCAATGCCGGCCTGCTGTTCCTACTAGCGATCACCTCGATGGAGGTCTACGGCGTGATCATCGCCGGTTGGGCCTCGAACTCGAAGTACGCCTTCCTCGGCGCATTGCGCGCGTCGGCGCAGATGGTCAGCTACGAGATCGCGATGGGCTTCGCGCTGGTCGTCGTGCTGATGGTGTCGGCCAGCCTGAACATGACCGAAATCGTACTGTCGCAAGGCCGTGGCACGTTTGCCGACATGGGTGTGACCTTCCTCAGCTGGAATTGGCTGCCGCTGTTTCCGATCTTCGTGGTCTATGTGATCGCAGGCATCGCCGAGACCAATCGTCATCCGTTCGACGTGGTCGAAGGCGAATCCGAAATCGTCGCCGGCCACATGGTCGAGTACTCGGGCATGTCGTTCGCGATGTTCTTCTTGGCCGAGTACGCCAATATCATCCTGGTATCGGTGCTGGCCTGCGTGCTGTTTCTCGGTGGCTGGATGGCGCCGGTGTCGTTCACAGCGCTGGGCATGAGCACACCCGAGTGGATCGTCTCGTCGATGTGGTTCTGGAACTGGTTCTGGCTGTTCGGCAAGACCTTCGCCATCTGCACGCTGTTCCTTTGGGTACGCGCCAGTTTCCCGCGTTACCGCTACGACCAGATCATGCGGCTGGGCTGGAAGATCTTCATTCCGATCACGTTGATCTGGCTGGTCATCGTCGGTCTGTGGATTCAATCCCCGTGGAACATCTGGAAGTAGGGGACACACATGACAGCCCCCACGCTCATTTCATTTCCTGCCCCCAGGATCCCGCTGGGTCCCCTTCGTGGCCCTTGGGGCGCGTCAGCGTCTTCGGGCGGCCGGGCGGCACAGACATGACCACTGCCACACCGATCAAAGACTTCCTCTCCAGCTTTCTGTTGCTGGAATTGCTGAAGGGCTTCAAGCTGACGGGGCGTCACTTCTTCCAGCGCACGATCACCGTGCAGTTTCCGGAAGAAAAGACGCCGCAGAGCCCGCGCTTCCGGGGGCTGCACGCGCTGCGCCGCTACGAGAACGGCGAAGAACGCTGCATCGCCTGCAAGCTGTGCGAAGCGGTATGCCCTGCGCTCGCGATCACGATCGAGTCCGAAGTGCGCGACGACGGCTCTCGCCGCACCACGCGCTACGACATCGATTTGACCAAGTGCATCTTTTGCGGCTTCTGCGAAGAAAGCTGTCCGGTCGACTCGATCGTCGAGACGCACATTTTCGAGTACCACGGTGAAAAGCGCGGCGACCTGTACTTCACCAAGGACATGCTGTTGGCGGTCGGTGACCGCTACGAAAGTGAAATTGCAGCCAACAAGGAGGCCGACGCTCGTTACAAGTGAGAGCGCATGAATTTTTCTACTGCGCGACCTGATCTCGCATCTGCGGTGCTCACCGTACTTCAGTGCGGCTCCGCTTTCGAATTTGCCAACTTCGGCGACCTCAGGCCGCTCGCTGCGAAATCTTCACGCGCTCCCGCAGCGTTGCCCTTCATTCAAGTGCCGCGCGCCTGATTCGCTGCTTGCGGCGGATCGACGACGTGTCCAAAGACCCATGATCACGACCCCTGCGCTCTTCTATGTTTTTTCCGCCGTGCTGCTGTTCGCAGCCTTCCGCGTGATCACGGCCCGCAGCCCCGTCTATGCCGCGCTGTACCTGGTACTGGCATTTTTCTCGGCCGCCTGCGTCTGGATGCTGCTGCGCGCCGAATTCCTGTCGATCGCGCTGATCCTCGTCTACGTCGGTGCGGTGATGGTGCTGTTCTTGTTCGTCGTGATGATGCTCGACATCAACGTCGATTCGATGCGTGAAGGATTCTGGAAACACGCGCCGATTGCGGGTGGCGTCGGTCTGGTCATCGCGCTGGAGATGGCGGCGGTGCTGATCCCCGGTTTCAACCTGCGCAGTGCGCCGGCCCCTGATGCGGGCGATCTGCAACTCGGCAACACCAAGCTGCTCGGCATCGAGATCTACACCCAGTACCTGTACCCGCTGCAGATCGCGGCGGTGTTGTTGCTGGTGGCGATCATCGCGGCGATTGCGCTGACTTTGCGCCAGCGCAAGGACACGAAGCACACCGATGCGTCCGAGCAGGTCAAGGCCAAGAAAGCCGACCGCGTGCGGCTGGTGAAGATGCAGCCCACGGTCGAACGCGCTGAGGGTTCGGCCCAGACCGGGGAATCGTCATGAGCGCATTGATGCTCGGTCCGATCACGCTGGGTCACTACCTGTCGGTAGGCGCCATCCTTTTTGCGCTGTCGGTCATCGGCATCTTCCTGAACCGCAAAAACCTGATCGTGCTGCTGATGGCGATCGAGCTGATGCTGTTGGCGGTCAACCTGAATTTCATCGCCTTCTCGCACTACCTCGGCGATATGGCCGGACAGGTATTCGTCTTCTTCATCCTCACCGTCGCGGCAGCCGAATCGGCCATCGGCCTGGCGATCCTGGTGGTGCTGTTCCGCAACCGCGCCACGATCAACGTCGACGAGCTCGACAGCCTCAAGGGCTGACGCCCCGGCTGCCACCTGCCTCACGCGGCCCGCACCCTCCATGTCCACACAACTTTCCCCCCACCTGCTGCTGGCGGTGCCCCTTGCGCCGCTGGTCGGTGCCATCGCTGCCGGATTCTTCGGTCGCGTGATCGGCCGACGCGGCGCGCACACGGTGACCATCCTCGGCGTGCTGATCGCCTTCGTCCTGTCGGCGATGACCTTGCAGTCGGTGGTGGTCGACGGCGCGCACTACAACGGCACCGTCTACGAGTGGATGCAGGTCGGCGCTCTGAAAATGGAGGTCGGTTTCCTGATCGACGGCCTGACCGCGATGATGATGTGCGTGGTGACCTTCGTGTCGCTGATGGTGCACATCTACACCATCGGCTACATGGCCGAGGAAGACGGCTACCAGCGCTTCTTCAGCTACATCTCGCTGTTCACGTTCTCGATGCTGATGCTCGTGATGAGCAACAACATGCTGCAACTGTTTTTCGGCTGGGAAGCCGTCGGTTTGGTGTCGTACCTGCTGATCGGTTTCTATTACAAGAAGCCGACCGCGATCGCCGCCAACATGAAGGCGTTTTTGGTCAACCGGGTCGGCGACTTCGGCTTCATTCTCGGCATCGGGCTGATCGTCGCCTACGCTGGCACGCTGGATTACGCCGAGGCGTTCGCCAAGGCCGATCAACTCGTCGCGCTGACGCTTCCTGGCACCGACTGGATGTTGGTCACCGTGATCTGCATCTGCCTGTTCATCGGCGCGATGGGCAAGAGCGCGCAGTTCCCGCTGCATGTCTGGCTGCCCGATTCGATGGAAGGCCCGACGCCGATCTCGGCGCTGATCCACGCAGCGACGATGGTCACCGCCGGCATCTTCATGGTGGCGCGCATGTCGCCGTTGTTCGAGTTGTCGGACACCGCGCTCAGCTTCGTGATGGTGATTGGCGCGATCACCGCGCTGTTCATGGGCTTCCTCGGCATCATCCAGAACGACATCAAGCGCGTCGTCGCCTATTCGACGCTGTCGCAACTCGGCTACATGACGGTGGCGCTCGGCGCGTCTGCTTACTCGGTCGCGGTGTTCCACCTGATGACGCATGCGTTCTTCAAGGCGCTGCTGTTCCTGGCGGCGGGCTCGGTGATCATCGGCATGCACCACGACCAGGACATCCGCAACATGGGCGGCCTGCGCAAGTACATGCCGATTACCTGGATCACGGCGCTGCTGGGCTCGCTGGCGCTGATCGGCACCCCGCTGTTCTCGGGCTTCTACTCGAAGGACAGCATCATCGAAGCGGTGCACGCCAGCCACCTGTGGGGTTCGGGGTTCGCCTACTTCGCGGTGATCGCCGGGGTGTTCGTGACCGCGTTCTATTCGTTCCGCATGTACTTCCTCGTGTTTCATGGCAAGGAGCGGTTCCACGACAAACCGTTCCCTGGCAAGCACGATCACCATGATGCGCATGACGAACATGACGCTCACGGTCATGCTGCTGCCCATGCGCCTGCGGCCCACGCCAAGGCACACGGCCATGGCGACGATCACGAAAGCCACGCACACACACCGCACGAGACACCATGGGTCGTAACGCTGCCGCTGGTGCTGCTGGCGATTCCGTCGGTC
>JANMTL010000147.1:0-54302 GCA_031390425.1 Rhizobacter sp. | reverse complement strand
GATCTGATGAAGCGCTACCGCGACGACAGGCCCGCCGACATCTGCTTCGCGCGCGGCACCTTCAATTCGCATCCGTACGTGATGGGCGCGATGCAGGTGTTTCTGGAAAAAATCCAGACGCCCGAAGTGCAGGCGCTCTATGCCGATCTTGACGGCGTGTGGATGCGCCGTGCCGCGCGGATGAACCAGCGGCTGACCGAACTCGGCCTGCCCGTGCGGGTGGCCAACCTGTCGTCGATCTGGACGGTGCACTACACCGCGCCGTCTCGCTACAACTGGATGCTGCAGTACTACCTGCGCGAAGCGGGACTGGCGCTGAGCTGGGTCGGCACCGGCCGCTTCGTCTTCAGCCTGAACTACACCGACGCCGACTTCGACGCCGTGCTGCAACGCTTCCTTTCTGCCTGCCAGGCGATGCAGACCGATGGCTGGTGGTGGGCACCTGCGGGCTTGACCAACAAGGCGATCAAGCGGGGCATCTTGAAGGAGATGTTGGCGACAAAATTCTGATCGGCGGGTTCGAGCCAGGCTGCGGGCGGTGGGCCGCCGGCACTTGGCTGCTCCGCTCGGCCCACCGGGCCGACCGCCGGAGCGAAGCACCCGCCGCTGTGCGCCGACGGCCTCGCACACGCCGAACCAATCAAGCGTGACGATGGCTGGTCATCGGATCGATCAGCTGGCCGCGCAGCAAATACAACGGCGCTTTGTAGTACAGCTTGATGTCGTGAAACGGGTCGGTGAGGATCTTGGTCATCCAGGCCAGTCCTGCCATCACGCCCTGCAGGAAGAACAGATGCACCGTGCGGAACAACAGGCCGCCCGCGCCGATGACCAGCCACATCCAGCCGATGTGGCGCATGAAACCTTCGAAGGTGGTGGCCGCCTCGAACATGCCGAACAGCGTCGGGTCGATCCATAACATCACCGGCGACGCGGCCCAGACCGCCATCAGCACCACCTTGCGGCGCAGGTTGTAGCCGACCTTGATGTCTTCCTTGTGTTCGTGGGTCGCCTTGTTGACGTGGTCGTAGGTCTTCGGCTCGAAGAAGAAGTGACCCGCTTGTCGGCTCGTCATCGAAACCAGCCACGCGAGCAGCGCCGCGAGTGCGGGGTCGACGAACAACAGCGCATAGGCGCACACGAAGCTGACGGCGCTGAGCAGGTGCAGCGACTGGTTGATGCGGCTGTGGTGGTAGTAACGGTGGTCGTCCCACCGTTGAACTTCGAGGGTGCGAAAGAAGTCGTTCACGCGGGCTCCTGTGTCATGGAACGGATTGCGACCTGCGCAGGGTTTGCGACGGCTGCGAGTCCGCAATGTGACCTGCTCGCGTGAAAAACTCGTGACGCGAGTCCAGTCAATGACGGGTTCGTGTCGCTGTGGTGAATTGCAAACGCATCCGTTCAGGGCGTTCGACGCGCTACCAGCGTCATCGAACTGTTGCATTCGATGGGCAACATGCGTGCCTGACCAACAGGGGCTGCTCATGATGTCGTCGGTGATCGAAAGCCGCGAACTCCGCGAATGCAGCACCCGCCGCCAGCCGCTGCGCATTGCGTTTGTCACCGAAACCTACCCGCCCGAAGTTAACGGTGTGTCGATGACCGTGGCTCGCGTTGTCGAAGGCATGCGCGCCCGCCATCATGCGGTGCAACTGGTGCGCCTGCGCCAGCACGATGCCGACATCGCTGTCAGCGCCGTGGGCCACGAAGAAGTGCTGATGCGCGGCCTGCCGATCCCGCGCTACCCGAACCTGAAGATGGGGCTGCCGCAGACCAGAGCGCTGCTTGACCTGTGGTCTGCGAACCGGCCCGATCTGGTGCACATCGCGACCGAAGGGCCGCTCGGATGGTCGGCGTTGCGCGCCGCGCGACGTCTGGGCCTGCCGGTATCGTCGGACTTCCGCACCAACTTTCACGCCTACGCGCAGCACTACGGCATCAGCCTGCTGAAGTGGCCGGTGCTGGCCTACCTGCGGCGCTTTCACAGTCGCACCGCGTGCACGATGGTGCCGACCGAATCACTGCGGCGCGAGCTGACCGAACAGGGCTTTCGGGACCTCAGCGTGGTGGCGCGTGGCGTCGACACGGTGCGCTTCCATCCGGGCAAGCGCAGCATCGAGTTGCGTCGGCAGTGGGGTGCCGCCGACGGCGATACCGTCGCGATCTGTGTCGGGCGGCTCGCGCCCGAGAAGAACCTGAACGACCTGGTTGCTGCCTTCCGGGCGATGCGCTGCATCAGCGCTCGCACGAAGCTGGTGATCGTCGGCGAGGGCCCGGCGCGTCAGCATCTGCAAAACGTCTGCCCCGACGCGGTGCAGGCCGGATCGAGAACCGGCGACGACCTCGCCACGCACTACGCCTCGGCCGACGTGTTTGTGTTTCCCAGCCTGACCGAAACCTTCGGCAACGTCACCCCCGAGGCGATGGCCAGCGGCCTGCCGGTGCTGGCTTATGACTACGCCGCTGCGGCTCAGTTGATTCAGTCGGGCACCAACGGGCTGCTGGCGCCTTACAAGTCGTCGCGGGATTTCGCCGATCTGGCTGAGCGCTTGGTCGCCGATCCCGATCGTGCGCGCCGCATGGGCGCGGCTGCACGGCGCACGGTCGAGCGGCTCGATTGGGACACCGTGATCGGCCAGGTCGAAGCCTTGTTCGTGAGGGTGGCACGCGGTGGCGATGCGTCCGGCGCATCGGCCGACCCGGTGCTCCCGTCAGCCGCTGCGATCGTCGAGGTCTGAAGCCGCTTGCGCCTCAGCGCACCTTCGCATCGATGCCGATGAAGCCGTCGCGGTTCGGCATGCGCACCCGGGGCAGGGTGCTCGCGTTCATCTCATCGCGCTCTCCGATCACGCGGTTCTCGAACAGCAGGTAAGCCGTCAGCGCATACACCTCATCAGCGCTCAACGACCCCGGGGCATTCATCGGCATCGCGCGGCGCATGAAGTCGAAGATCGTCGTCGCGTGCGGCCAGTACAGGCCGATCGTCTTGTCGGGCGACGGGCTGGTGAGAGCCGCTTCGCCACCGGCCAGTTCTTCGGCGCTGGCGCCGCGCCCGGCAGCGCCGTGGCACAGCGCGCATTTCTGCTGGAACAACGGTTTGCCTTCGACCGCGTTGCCGCGACCCGCAGGCAGGCCGAGTCCGTCGGGGAAGACGTTCAAGGCCCGCCGCTGTGCCTGTTCTGTCGTCAGTGGATGGCCGAGTCGCGGGGTGGCCGGTGCGTCGGCCGCCACAGAGAAGCCGGCAATCGACATGAACAGCGTCGTGCCGATCAGCCAACGCTGAGAGGCTCGGTCAGGCATAGACATGCGTCACGTCGCCATCCTCATCGACGCCCCAACTGACGATCGCGTTGCAGTGGAAGTAGCCATTCGATCCGCGCTGCGCGATCAGCGCCTGGCGCTCAGGCTGCACGTACCCGGTCTCGTCGGTCGCACGACTTTTCAAAATCGCCGGTCGGCCCGACCACCGCCAGGGCGCGCGAAAGCGTGTCAGGCAGCGCGGCAGCACTGGGTCTTGCAGCGCCGCGTCGGCCCAGCTCTTGCCGCCATCGGCCGACACCTCGACGCGGCGAATGCAGCCGCGTCCGCTCCAGGCCAGGCCGCTGATGGCGTAGTAGCCCGCGGCATGCAAACGCTGCCCGTGCGAAGGCGAGGTGATCAGCGACTTGGCCTCCATCACGAAAGTGAACTGCCGCGCTGTGCCGCCGGGCTGCAGCTCGGTGTACTTGGCGGTCTCGTTGCGCGCCATCACCGGCCCATCGGTCAGCTCCAGCCGGTGCAGCCACTTGACGTTGAGCACGCCTTCCCAGCCCGGCGCGATCAGCCGCATCGGGTAGCCGTGCTCGGGGCGCAGCCGCTCGCCGTTCTGGTGCAGCGCGACGATGCAGTCGTCCATCAGTTTGGCGACCGGCAGGCTGACGTTCATCGCGATCGCATCGGCGCCCTCGGCCACCGCCCAGGTCGCAGTCGGATCGATGCCGGCCTCGGCCAGCAGCAGCGACAGCGGCACGCCGGTCCACTCGCTGCACGACACCATGCCGTGGAACGAGCCGACCGGCCGCTGGATCGGCACCGCGTGCCAGCCGGCGTTGCTGTTGCCGCCGCACTCGATGAAGATCAGGTGCGATCGCATCGGGTAGCGCAGCAGATCGGCCACGCTGAATGCAAGCGGTTGCTTGACGCGGCCGTGGATCGTCAGCGTGTGGCGCGCCGGGTCGATCTCGGGCACGCCGTTGTGGTGCCGCTCGAAATGCAGGCCGGTCGGTGTGATGATGCCTTCGAGGTCTTCGAGCGGCGTCCACGACACGCCGTTGCCCGGCGCCAGCCGGTTGGCGCCGATGCGCCGCACGACCTGCTTTTCGTGCTTCGACGGCTGGCCGTAGGTGCTGAACGGCGCGCCCGGCGTGCGCATCCCGGCGGGGAAATCACCCGAGGCGTGGGCGACGACATCGCCGACCGCCGGGGTGGCTGCATCGACCGACGTGGACAGCGCGGTGGCTGTGGTGGCCGTGCCGAACACCAGGCTGCGCTTGAGCAGCGCGCGCCGGTGCAGCAAGCCGCCGCCAGCGACCGGGCTCAAGTCGCCCAGGGGTTCGCTGCCCAGATCGGTGGATGCGGGCGGGTCGCCCTCAGGCATCGGCGCGCTGGCCAGGCGCCACGGCCAGCGACTTTTCGAACTTCGCGTCGTGGCTGTCGACGACGTTCACCGTCAACTGGGCGACCGCCTTCGGCACGAAATAAAAGCGCACGTTCGGGTTCTCGCTGATCGTGAAGTCGACATCGGCGCTGAGCACCGGTTTGCCCGCGTAGCTCACTTCGATGCTGCGCACGAAGTGCGGCGGCGGGGCAAGGCGCGATACCTGGTCGATCGACAGTCCCGACACGTTCGGGTGGCTGATCGACAACTGCGCCAGCGCGGGTTGCCCGAGCACCACGTCGCCCTCGATGCGCAGCTTCATGCGGCCGGCGTTGGCCAGCGCCGCTTGCAGATCCTTGCCCGCCGGCGCCGAGCAGCCGCCCGACGCCTTGACGAAGCGCGTGCTCATGAACAAGCGCCCGTCGTTCATCTCGGCGATTGCGCGCACATGGGTGTATTCCTCGATGCGCACCCGGGTCTCGATCTCGGCCCGACCGCTGTCCGGCGTGAAGGTGAAGGTGGCACCCAGCGGCGACGGGTTGCGGTCGATGATCAGGTGCACCTTCTTGATAAATTCTGTCGGCGTCTGCACGAAGCGTGTGCGCAACGCAATCGGCACCACGGCGGCATCGGCAGCGCGTGTCGGCGTGTCGAGTTCGATGATGGCCGTCGCGTCCTCGGAGATCGTGCGATTCGGGAACAGCGATTTGCGCAGCATTTGCCAGCGCTCGTTGTTGGCGTTTTCAGCGACTTCGGAGGCCGCACGCGCGATCAGCGGGGACAGCCCAGCGACCAGCGCGGAGGCCAGCAGTGTGCGGCGGCTGCGCAGGGTCACAGGCATTGAGGTGCAGAGGAACATGATTTCGACTCCTGAGAGCAAGCAATAAGCACCATTCGAGGTGTTCGCGTTGGACATGATGCGCCAACTTTGCGCTGCTGTCCGTGAGCGCCCGAGCGTCGTCGATGGATTTCAGAGGGGGTGATAACCCGCATCGGCCGGTGACACCACCGAAATGAACACCAACGGCTCGGCCGAGTCGTTGAACACCCCGTGAACCTGACCCGTCGTCGCCACCACCACATCGCCCTGCGCAATGCGCTCGGTGTGGCCTGCCGCATCGACCCGATATCGGCCACGGCCGGACAGGATCGTCCAGGTGTCCTGGCCCTGCGGATGCACATGGGCGGCGATGCTCTGGCCGGGCCGGACATGCCAAGCCACGACGACCGCATCGGGCGATTCGGTGATGACGGCCCGGATAGGTTCGCCGTCGGCGGGTTGGCAGTGCTCGGCGCTGTGAAAGATGCGTGGAGCGCTCATGGCGTGGGCTCGGTGGTGGTGGGGCTGTCCCGCGAAGCAAGGCCGATGCCTGTGCACGCCGCATCGGTCTGCTCACATTTCGCCGATCGCCATCTGTGACAGCACATCGGGCTGCATCAGCTCCTCCAAGATGGGGTCTGGCCGCTGGACCCAGATGGCGGTGGCGATGACCACGCAGGCCAGCAGCCCGGTGGTCAAGCCGACCCACCACCGATGTCGCGAGGCTCGCAGGCCGAGGATCGACGCGGCTCCCGCCGCACCGCCGAGATACTGAGGCGCTATCGCTGCCGGACGATGCCGTTCGCGCCACTGAGCGAACACGCGGTCACCGACCGCATCGACCTCGTCGGTCGGCGCTTGCAGCGAGCGCATCTGCGCTCGCAAGCGGTCGTCGGCTGGATCGGATCGATCCGGGCGGCCGGGGTTGGGTTGCTGGTTCATGGCGAGCCTTCGTCGAGGTGACTGCGCAGCGATCGCTTCGCGCGGTGCAGCAGTTGGTGGGCGGCGTTCGGGTCGATGTCGAGCGCGCGGGCGATCTCGGGCACGTCGGCGTCGGCATACGCCCACATCACGATCGCCATGCGTTGCCGCACCGGCAGGCGATCCAGGCCCTGCTTGAGCGCTTGGCCGATGCCTTTGCCGCCTGCGCTCGCCGTGCGATCGACTGCCACATCGCTCGTGTCGGTGGCCTGCTGTGCATCGTGCAACTCGGCAAGCGCATCGGGGTCGGTGGCGTCTTCGCGGCGCGCCACCAAGCGGCTGCGGCAGCGGTTGATCACGATGGTGTTGAAGTAGGTCGACAGCGTCGCACCGCGCGTGTCGCTCGGACTGCTGCGCCACAACCGCAAAAAGGAATCCTGCACCGCGTCCTCGGCGTCTTCGGCGCGCCGCAGCAGTTGCAGCGCCAGACCGTAGGCAGACGGCGTCAGCTCGCGCACCAGTTGCCGTGCGCTGCGCGGGTTGCCGACGCAGGCCTCGCGCCACAGCGACCAGTCGCGGGACGGCGTTGCCGCGCCGCACAGCGCGCGCGCTGCAGCGCTTTCCAGCCAGCCGGTCAGCCGCGACACGGTGAGCATCCTGACGGGCTCCACGGCGCTGTCGAAAGCCTCACCGCTCCGTCAACTTCTGGCGCAGCACCGCGCGTTCCTTGGGAGTGAGCTTGTCGAGCATCTCGCGGCGTTGCTCGATCAGTTGCCTGCGTTCTTCGGGCGACATCGCCAGCACACGCTGTCGGCGTTCGTTCAAAAGGCGCTTCTTTTCCTGGGGATCGAGCTTTTGCCACCGTTCGCGGGTCTCCCCGGCCAGCGCCTGTCGCTGCTCCGGTGTCAGGCCTTCGAGCCGTTCGCGCAGCCGGTTGCGAAACGCGGCGCGCTCCTTCGGTGTGGCTTCTTGCAATTGCTGCTTCAGCTCTGCCCGGCGGACCGCCTGTTCCTTCGGGCTGAGTTGCGCCCAAGCCGTCGGGTCGGGCACCTCGGGTGCGGCTGCGTGCCCGGCCAGCGGGCAGAGCAGCGATGCCAGCAAACACAAGCCTATCCACTTCATCAGCTTTCCTTTCGCAACCGAGTCCGCGCCATCGTCAGCGACGATGAAATGGGAACCGAGTGACCTTGAACCCGGGTCGCTATCAATTCTTACGCTGTCGCACATATCCGCACCGCGCCTGTCGGATATGCGGGGCGAGCCGTAAGAACAGGGTCTGTGGCGCGGTTCAAGGTTCACGTGACTGCGATGTGGTCACGCTGTGCAACCTTTCGTCAACCTTCAAGGACTTCCCATGTCGACCACTCGATTTCACACCCTGCTCGTGCTCTGCCTCGCTGCTGTTTCGGCAAGTGCCTACGCAGAAAACCCGGCTTCGCAAGCGGCAGAGCAGCGCTTCGACAATCGGCAGGATCGCCAGGAACAGCGCATCGAGAACGGCGTGGCTTCGGGCGCGTTGACCCAGCCAGAAGCGCGTCGCATCGGTCGCGAGCAAGCCCGCCTGAGCCGTGCCGAAGCGCGTGTTGAATCCGACGGCAAGTTCACCCGCAAAGAAGCCGTTGTGTTGGAGAAGCGCCAGGACCACGCCAGCAGGCACATCGCCCGCGCAAAGCACGACGCCCAAACACGCAGGCCTTGAGGCGGCGCGGCCTGCCGAGGCCCCACCGCCTTCGGCCCTTGCGGTGTCGCTCAGACCCATGGGCCCAAAAACAAACCCGCCGGTCGGCGGGTTTGTTTTTGATGACTCAATGACTGCGCCGCGTGTGTTCGTCAGGTCGCGACCGACTGCGCTGGCTGCGACTGCTCCGAGAACGAATCTGTGGATTCCTCCCCTGCGCTGACCGCCAGGATGTTTTGCGCAAGCTGGCCTTTCGGGCCCTGGATCAGTTCAAACCTGACCTTGCCGCCTTGTTTGAGTGTTCTGAAGCCGTCCATCTGTATGGCCGAGAAATGAGCGAACACGTCGTCTCCGCCACCTTCGGGTTCAATGAATCCAAAACCCTTGGCGTCGTTGAACCACTTCACCGTACCTGTGGCCATGCTGCGCCTCCAGAGAAACAATACAAGCATTCTCCGGCGGTGCCGATCCGGATGTCAAGGCCGTGAGGCGGCCACAGGATGCCCCGAACTGGACGCAACGGGAGCGGTTGGGCACCTCTTTCGCGATCGAATTGAGGCCCACGTCGGGCTCAATTTTTGCCTTGCGTTTGGCCGTGCCGAGTCAATATGCAGCGTGTACGAGGGGCACCCCTCATGTCGATAGAATGAAGTCATGGCTACTGAGAACCCTACTCCCGCAACGCCGGTTGTCGTGCCCGAAACCGACGAAGGGCACGGCGCGATCGTTGTCGAGCGGCAGGCCCAGAAGACCGACCCGCCGCGGATGTACCAAGTCGTTTTACTCAACGACGATTACACGCCGATGGAGTTTGTCGTCATGGTGCTGCAAGAGTATTTCAATCGCGACCTCGAAGCCGCGACGCAGATCATGCTGAAGATTCACCATGACGGGCGTGGCGTGTGCGGCACCTATTCAAAGGATGTCGCTGCCACGAAGGTTGAGTTGGTGTTGGCCGCCGCACGGCGCGGTGGCCACCCGTTGCAATGCATTATGGAGGCCGCATGATCGCTCAAGAACTTGAAGTCAGTCTGCACATGGCGTTCGTGGAAGCGCGCCAGCAGCGCCACGAATTCATCACCGTGGAGCATCTGTTGATGGCGTTGCTCGACAACCCATCGGCGGCCGAAGTGCTGCGCGCCTGCTCCGCCAATGTCGATGATCTGCGCAAGAGCCTCGCGCAGTTCATCAAGGAGAACACGCCCACCGTCGGCGGCACCGACGAGGTCGATACGCAGCCCACGCTGGGGTTCCAGCGTGTGATTCAGCGGGCGATCATGCACGTGCAGTCCACCGGCAGTGGCAAGAAGGAAGTGACCGGCGCCAACGTGCTGGTCGCGATCTTCGGCGAGAAGGATTCCCACGCGGTGTATTACCTGCACCAGCAAGGCGTGACGCGTCTGGATGTCGTGAATTTCATCGCCCACGGCATCAAGAAATCCGACCCACCGGAGGCTGCCAAGCCCAGCGACAGCGGGAATTCCGGGGACAGTGAGAAAGACGAGTCCGACGGCAAAGGCTCGCCGCTGGACCAGTTCACCCAGAACTTGAACCAATTGGCGCGCGACGGCAAGATCGATCCGTTGATCGGGCGCGAGCATGAAGTCGAACGGGTGATCCAGATTCTGTGCCGCCGGCGCAAGAACAATCCGTTGTTGGTGGGCGAAGCGGGTGTCGGCAAGACCGCCATCGCCGAGGGACTGGCCTGGCGCATCACCGAAGGCGACGTGCCCGAAGTGCTGGCCAACGCCACGGTGTATTCGCTCGACATGGGCGCCTTGCTGGCCGGCACCAAGTACCGTGGCGATTTCGAGCAGCGCCTCAAAGGTGTGTTGAAGAACCTGAAGGATCAGCCGCACGCCGTGCTGTTCATCGACGAGATTCACACCTTGATCGGTGCCGGCGCGGCCTCGGGCGGAACACTCGATGCCAGCAACCTGCTGAAACCGGCGCTCAGCTCGGGCGCCATGAAGTGCATCGGCGCGACGACCTTCAGCGAGTACCGCGGCATCTTCGAGAAGGATGCGGCACTGTCGCGGCGCTTCCAGAAGATCGATGTGTCCGAGCCCTCGGTCGAAGAGACGGTGGAGATTCTCAAAGGCTTGAAGTCGCGCTTCGAAGAGCACCACAGCGTCAAGTACGCGCTCGGTGCACTGCAGGCTGCTGCCGAGCTGTCGGCAAAGTTCATCAACGACCGGCACCTGCCGGACAAGGCCATCGACGTGATCGACGAGGCCGGTGCGGCGCAGCGGATCTTGCCGAAGAACAAGCAGAAGAAAACGATCACCCGCAACGAGGTGGAGGAAATCGTCGCGAAGATCGCACGCATCCCGCCGGCCAGCGTGTCGAACGACGATCGGTCCAAGCTGAAGAGTTTGGATCGCGACCTCAACAGCGTGGTGTTCGGCCAAGAGCCGGCCATCGAAGCGCTGGCGGCGGCGATCAAGATGGCGCGCTCCGGCCTCGGCAAGCCCGACAAGCCGATCGGCTCGTTCCTCTTTTCCGGCCCGACCGGCGTCGGCAAGACCGAGGTCGCGAAGCAGCTCGCGTTCGTGTTGGGGATCGAGTTGATCCGCTTCGACATGAGCGAGTACATGGAGCGCCATGCGGTCAGTCGCCTGATCGGCGCGCCGCCCGGCTACGTCGGTTTCGACCAAGGCGGTTTGCTGACCGAGGCGGTCACCAAGAAGCCGCATTCGGTGTTGCTGCTCGACGAGATCGAGAAAGCGCACCCGGATGTCTTCAACGTGCTGCTGCAGGTCATGGACCACGGCACCCTGACCGACAACAACGGGCGCAAGGCCGATTTCCGCAACGTGATCATCGTGATGACCACCAACGCGGGCGCCGAGATGATGAACAAGGCGACGATCGGCTTCACCAATCCGCGCGAACGCGGCGACGAGATGGCCGACGTGAAGCGCATGTTCACGCCCGAGTTCCGCAACCGGCTCGACGCGGTCGTCAGCTTCCGGGCGCTGGACGAGGACATCATCCTGCGCGTGGTCGACAAATTCTTGCTGCAACTCGAAGGTCAGTTGGCCGAGAAGAAAGTCGAGGTCACCTTCACCGATGCGCTGCGCAAGCACCTCGCCAAGAACGGTTTCGATCCGCTGATGGGCGCGCGTCCGATGCAGCGCCTGATTCAGGACACGATCCGTCGCGCACTGGCCGACGAACTGCTGTTCGGTCGCCTGGTCGATGGCGGTCGCTTGACGGTGGATGTGGACGCCGACGGGAAAGCGCAGTTGGACATTCACCCGGCCAAGAAAAGCGACAAGCCGAAGGCGGAGCCCGCGACTGCTTGACCTGCCACGCTCGACCCGATCGCCGGGGTTTGTCGATAGACAAACCCCGGCTTTTTTTCATCTGCGGCCCCGACACATGCAGCGCCGAGCCTCACCCGCGTTGGTGGGCGCCAGGGTCCTGGCCGAAGTAGTCGGCCAGCAACCCGTACACCTGCGGCATCGCCCGATGCAGGCCCGCGGGGTCGACGAAGAAGGCTTCCGAACTCACGGCGAAAAATTCGTCGATCGATTCGGCTGCATACGGATCGATCGCCGTGGCTTGTTCGGCATCGACCCGCGCACAAAAGTCTGCATACGCGGGCGCCATCACGGCCAGCCAATCATCCCGGGCCGCGCGATCGCGCAGCGGAGGCACGCCGTCAGCGCTGCCATCGACCATGTCGATCAGGTGCACGAATTCATGGATCGTGACGTTGTAGCCCCACTCGTCTGCAGCGCCCGCAGCATCGACGTCGTGCCAAGACAGCATGACGGGCCCGCCCTGCATCGCCTCACCGACCAGTTCTTCCTCGAACCGATGAACCACGCCGTCGTCGTCGATGACCTCCCGCTGCGCCACCACCGCATCGCCGTGTACCACGATGCCGATGAAGCCGCCGTAGAAGTGCAGCCCGAGATTCAAGATCGGCAACACGGCCTGCGCACCGACGGCCACCGCCATCTCATCGGTCACGGCGAATCCGTGGGCGCCGCTGAATTCCTTGCGGGCAAGAAACAGGGTGCAGAGCCGACGCAATCGATGCAGATCGTCAGCCGATCGCCACGTCAAGAAGGGATAGCGGGCGAGGGTCAAACGCCACAAAGAGTCGGGGATCGCGTGGCGGCTACAGGTGCGGTCGTCGCGCCAGCGCCGCCATGCGGATCGCGCTTGGCGCAGCACGGTCAGGACGCGACGGCTTGCGCCAGCGACAAGCGCTTGACCCCGTCTGCTTGCCAGCGCAGCACCCCGCCTCGCGGGTGGGCGCCGGCGTGATCGCAGTCCCAATCGGTCAGCACATGCCGCTCGAAGCCGGGGACCAGCACCTCGCTGCCGGGCAGGTGGGTGTGCCCATGAATCACCGACGGCGTGCCGGCTTCATGCATCCACCGAACCAGCGTCGCTGCATCGACGTCGAAATACCGACCCGTCACCTGCTCGCGTTTTCGACGCTCGCTTTCGTCCCGCATCTCGCGCGCGGCCTTGCGTCGCTCGTGCAGCGGGCGCGACAGAAACTCGTTGCGCCACGCCGGGCTGCGCACCACGGCTCGAAAACGCTGGTAAGACACGTCGGACAGGCAGAGCGCGTCGCCGTGCGTCAGCATCATGCGTTGGCCGAAGGCGATCAACACCGTCGGGTCGGACAAGGCCAACATGCCGCAGCTCTTGAGCATGTCGGCGCCGACCAGGAAATCCCGGTTGCCCACCATGAAGCCCAGCGCACAACGCGATGCACTTTCGCCCAGCACGTCGACACAGCGCGCGTCGAAACCTTCGTGGCGCGAGTCGTCACCGACCCACACCTCGAACAGGTCACCGAGGATGAAAACCGCATCGGCCGACGTGCCGCGCAGGTAGCGGCTGAATGCCGCGAAGGTTTGCGGGGTGTCATCGGCGAGGTGCAGGTCGCTGATGAAGTCGATCGTTTTCCAATCGACAGCGGCGTGCATCTCCCAGAACGTGGGCAGGGCGACCGGACCCTCCGCTGCCATGCGCGTGTCAGACCCGCACGGCCTTGGTGATCACGACATCGTCGTTCGGCACATCGTCATGGTGGCCTTTGCGACCGGTCTTCACGCGCTCGATCGCATCGACGACCTCCGTTCCACCGATCACCTTGCCGAAGACCGCATAGCCCCAGCCGCTCGAGTTCTCAGCCTTGAAATTCAGGAACTCGTTGTCATTGGCGTTGATGAAAAACTGGGCGGTGGCCGAATGCGGGTCCGAGGTCCGCGCCATTGCCAGCGTGTAGCGCTGGTTCTTCAGGCCGTTCGCTGCTTCGTTCTTGATCGGCGCGCCGCACGCCCGCTGCGTCATGTCGGGCTCGAACCCACCGCCCTGGACCATGAAGCCCTTGATGACGCGATGAAAGATGGTGCCGTCGAAGTGGCCCTTCTCGACGTACGAGATGAAGTTGGCGGTGCTTTGTGGCGCTTTGACGTCATCGAGTTCGACGAGGATCAATCCGTGCGAGGTGTGCAGCTCAACGTTTTGGGTCATGGTGTGCGTGTCAGTCAGTTGAAATGAAGTGCGGCGACGGACGGTTCACTCTTGAACCGCCGCCTTGACGATCAGAACCGGCTCCAGCGGTACGTCTTGGTACGGGCCCTTGTTGCCGGTTTTGACAGCTCGAATGCGATCGACCACGTCCATGCCCGACACCACTTTGCCGAAAACGGCGTAGCCGTTGCCGTCGCGGGAACTGGCCGCGTTGAGAAAGTCGTTGTCTTTCACATTGATGAAGAACTGGGCGGTTGCCGAGTTCGGGTCCATCGTGCGCGCCATCGCCACCGTGCCGCGCAGATTGGTCAACCCGTTGCGGCTCTCAAGCCCGATGGGCGCGCGGGTCGGTTTTTCTTTCAGGTCGGCGGCGAATCCACCGCCCTGGACCATGAAGCTCTCGATGACGCGGTGGAATACCGTGCCGTTGTAGTGGCCTGCCTTCACATACTGCAAAAAATTGTCGACGGTCTTCGGCGCCTTGGCCGCGTCGAGTTCCAGCACGATCTCGCCGAGGCTGGTCGTCAGGTTGATTTTTTGTGCCAGCGCGCTCAATGACACGGTGCCCAACATCAAGCAAATGGTGGCAACGCGGCAGGCAATTTTGAAACGCATGGTGAACAACTCCGTGAGGTCGGATGCGGCCGCAGCCGGATCAACGTGTAGATTTGCGAGCCGACGGTTCGGTCAGCTCGCGCAACAGGGACAACCGCGGCGGTATCGCCGCGTTGCCTGGGTCGATTTTGAGTGCGCGTTGGTAGGACAGCCGTGCGAGCTGCGCATACACATCGCCGAGGTTCTCGTGCGCGACTGCAAATCCAGGGTTGGCGCGCAGCGCGCCGTCGAGCGCCGCGCGCGCCTTCTCGAAATCGCCCCGCGCGGCGTGCAGCGCCGCCAGGTTGTTGTAAGGCTCGGGAAGTTCCGGGAACTCCTCGGTCAGTTGCTGGAAAACGAACAGGGCCTCGTCCAGCCGCCGGACTTCGACCAGGAAAATCCCTTTGAGGAAGCGCAGGTCGGGCCGCTCGGCCTTGTCTGCGAGCAGCGTATCGATCTTCGTGAGAGCTTCGGACTGCCTTCCAGAGTGGAACAGCTCGGAGAGGTCCGTCACATCGTTCGCGCGTGCGGCTCCGATGCACCATAACAGCACGAATGCGGCGGCAATTACGCGCAGAGGTCTGGAGCAAGGCATGTGCAATGACGTGATCAACGTGAGCTGGGTTGCGGTGGCACGCCAGTCGGGACGGTTCAGAAAAGGGCGCCGGTATACTGAATTTGCAGCAGATTGTAGGTGTGTGGTCCACGATAAAAATCTCCGGGTTTTTGGAGCTTGTCCCCGAAAAATTGACTGGCGATCATGTCGCGTTTGCGCACCCCCGAATTCTTCAGCCCCCTTCCGACACGGCCCCTCGCTGCACCGTGACTACCCCGACCCGGCCCATGACGTTGCGCATTTTCAATTCGCTGTCCCGCGAGACAGAAGTCTTCACGCCGATCGATACGAACCATGTGCGCATGTATGTCTGCGGCATGACGATCTACGACCTGTGTCATGTCGGTCACGCTCGCTTCATGATGGCGTTCGACGTGACCGTCCGCTGGCTGCGGGAGTTGGGTTACCAGGTGAGCTATGTGCGCAACATCACCGACATCGATGACAAGATCATCAAGCGCGCGGTGGAGCGCAACATCCCGATCCGTCGGTTGACCGACGAGATGACGCGGGCGATGCACGAGGATGTCGCCGCGCTCGGCATCCTGCCGCCGACGCACGAGCCGCGCGCCACCGAATACGTGCCCGAGATGCTGTCGATGATCGGCAAGCTCGAAGCCAAGGGTCTGGCCTACCGCTCGCCGAACGGCGACGTCAATTACGCGGTGCGCAAGTTCCCCGCCTACGGACGGCTGTCGGGCAAATCGATCGACCAGTTGCGGGCGGGCGAGCGCGTGGCGGTGCAGGACGGCAAGGAGGACCCGCTCGATTTCGTGCTGTGGAAGTCGGCCAAGGAGGCCGAGCCCGACGACGCCAAATGGGACAGCCCGTTCGGCCGCGGCCGACCCGGTTGGCACATCGAGTGTTCGGCGATGAGTTGCGCGCTGCTCGGCGAGCACTTCGACATCCACGGCGGCGGGCTCGACCTCCAGTTCCCGCACCATGAAAACGAGATTGCGCAAAGCGAGGGTGCCACCGGTCGGCCGTTCGTCAACGTCTGGATGCACAACGGCTTCCTCAACGTCGACAACGAGAAAATGTCGAAGTCGATTGGCAACTTCTTCACCATCCGCGATGTGCTCAAGCGCTACGACGGCGAGACGGTGCGCTTCTTCATGCTGCGCACGCACTACCGCAGCCCGTTCAATTTCAGCGACACCAACCTCGACGACGCGCGGCAGGCGCTGCGGCGGCTCTACACCGCGCTGGCCAGTGTCGAGCTGTCGCTCGATGGCGATCAGCCGATCGACTGGTCGCAGCCGCAGGCCGCAACCTTCCGCGCCGAGATGAACGAGGACTTCAACACGCCGGGTGCGGTCGCGGTCTTGTTCGATCTGGCCGGCGAGGTCAACCGCACGCATGCACCGCAGGCGGCGCGGCTGCTGAAGGCGCTGGCTGCCACGCTGGGCTTGTTGCAGCAATCGGCGCAGGCTTATCTTCAAGCGGGCAGCGGGCTGGACGAGACGCGCATCGCCGAGTTGATCGCCGAGCGCAACGCCGCGAAGGCCGAGCGCAACTTCGCGCGTGCCGACCAGATCCGTCAGGAACTGGCGGCGCAATCGATCCTGCTGAAGGATTCGCCACAAGGCACCACCTGGGTCAAGGCATGACGTCAGTGAACGCGGTGGCGCCACCGGCGTTTTGGGACGATGCCTGCAAACACCTCGCCAAACGCGACCGGGTCATGCGCAAGCTGATTCCGAAGTGCGGCAGCACGCATCTGAAATGCCGTGGCGACGCGTTCACCACGCTGGCCCGATCGATCGTTGGCCAGCAAATCTCGGTCAAGGCGGCGCAGACCGTGTGGGATCGCTTCGTCGCGGTGGTGCCCGGCGGTTCGGCGCCTCTGCAACCGGCCAGCGTGCTGCGCTTGCAGCCGCCGGAGATGCGGGCGGCCGGCCTGTCGGCGCGCAAGGTCGAATACATCAACGACCTGGCGCTGCATTTTTCAGCCGGCTCGGTGCACGAGCACCAGTGGGCGCAAATGGACGACGAAACCATCATCGACGAACTGGTGGCGATCCGCGGCATCGGTCGCTGGACGGCCGAGATGTTCCTGATCTTCCACCTGATGCGACCCGACGTGCTGCCGCTCGACGACCTCGGCCTGATCAAGGGCATCAGCCTCAACTATTTCAGCGGTGAGCCGGTGTCGCGCGCCGAGGCGCGTGAGGTGGGCGACGCGTGGGCGCCGTTCCGCTCGGTCGCCACTTGGTACATCTGGCGCAGCCTCGAACCGCTGCCGGTAGACTACTGAAGGTTTTTAACGGCTGAAGACGCCTGATCCCGCAAAAATGACACACGAATGAGCAAACGACACTTTCTTGAATTCGAGCAGCCCGTGGCCGATCTCGAAACAAAGATCGACGAGCTGCGCTATGTGCAAAACGAGTCTGCAGTCGACATCTCTGAAGAGATCGACCGGCTCAGCAAGAAGAGCTTGCAGCTCACCAAGGACATTTATTCGAGCCTGACGCCTTGGCAGGTGACGCAGATCGCGCGGCACCCGCAGCGGCCGTACACGCTCGATTACGTCAACGACATCTTCACCGACTTCCACGAGCTGCATGGCGACCGGCACTTCGCCGACGACCAATCGATCGTCGGTGGACTGGCCCGCTTCAACGGCCAGGCCTGCATGGTGATCGGGCATCAGAAAGGCCGCGACACCCGCGAACGCGGCGTGCGCAATTTCGGCATGTCGCGCCCCGAGGGCTATCGCAAGGCGCTCCGGCTGATGAAGCTGGCCGAGAAGTTCAGTCTGCCGATCTTCAGCTTCGTCGACACGCCGGGCGCCTATCCCGGCATCGGCGCCGAAGAGCGCGGCCAGTCCGAAGCGATCGGCCGCAACATCTTCGAGATGGCGCAGCTCGAAGTGCCGATCATCGTCACCATCATCGGCGAGGGCGGCTCGGGCGGTGCGCTGGCCTTGAGCGTCGGCGACCAGTTGCTGATGCTGCAGTACTCGATCTATTCGGTGATCTCGCCCGAAGGCTGCGCGTCGATCCTCTGGAAAACGGCCGAGCGCGCGTCCGATGCTGCCGACGCGTTGGGCATCACCGCGCACCGACTGAAGGCGCTGGGCCTGGTCGACAAGATCGTCAACGAGCCGGTCGGCGGCGGCCACCGCGACATCAAGCAGATGGCCGCGCAATTGAAGCGCGCGCTCAACGATGCACTGCGCCAGGTCAGCGATTTGAAACCGAAAGAGCTGCTGCAGCGTCGCTACGAACGGCTGCAGTCCTACGGTCGCTACTCCGACACGACCGATCGCTGATGGCTGGCGTTGCCGTCGCCTACAGCGGCGGATGCGATTCCACCGCGCTGCTGCATGCGACGCTGATGGCGTTGCGGGATCGCGCCACCCCGGTGGTCGCGCTGCACATCAACCATCGTTTGAGTGAGCACGCCAACGACTGGGAACTGCACTGCCGCGATCAGTGCGCCCGTTGGGCCGCCGAAGGTTGGCCGCTGTCGTTCGCGTCGTGCCGCCTGCGCAGCCGGCCACAGCCCGGTGACAGCATCGAGGCCTGGGCGCGCCAGGAGCGCTATGCCGCGCTCGGCCGACTGGCACGCAGCCATGGCGCCGAGGTGGTGCTACTGGCGCATCACCGCCGCGACCAGGCCGAGACGCTGATCCTGCAAGCCCTGCGCTCGGCCGGTGTGGCGGGGCTCGCCGGCATGCCGCGCGCGACCCTGCGCGACGGCATCCACTGGATGCGCCCGTGGCTGGACGTGCCGCGCAGCGCGATCGAGGCTTACGTTCGATCGCAGGACCTGGCGCACATCGAAGACGACAGCAACGGCGACGAGCGCTACGCGCGCAACCGGCTGCGGCTGCGGGTTTGGCCAGCGCTGGTGCAAGCGTTCCCGGATGCCGAGCCGGCGCTGGCTGCAGCCGCGACCTGGGCGCAGCAGGCACAGATGTGTCTCGACGAGCTGGCAAGTGGCGACCTGTCGGCGATCGTCGGCGCAGCCGGGCTGCGACTTGCCGAGCTGCAGACCTTGTCGGCCGCACGGCGGGTCAACGCCCTGCGCGCCTGGCTGCGTCGGCAAACAGGCGCGGCGCCGCCTGCTTCGTTGTTGGCGCGCTTGCGTGATGAACTGTTTGGTGCGGGCGCCGCGTCCTGGCCGCTGGCGGGCGGCTTGCTGCGGCGACACCGGGGGCACTTGACGTGGCGGCGCGATACCGAAGTCCGAGCAGCTATCGAGCCACCGAGAGAAACCCTGCTCAACATCCGCCGCGCCGGTGTGTATCGCCTGCCCGGATGGGGCGGCAGCCTGCGTGTGACGCGGGTGAAACAGGGCGGCGTGCCGCTGGCCTGGCTGGCACAGGTCGAGCTGCGGCTGCGCTCCGGCGGCGAGCGCTTTCAGGCCGGGATCGGACGGCCGGCCCGCAGCCTGAAGAAGCAGTTTCAAGCCGCCGACCTGCCGGCCTGGGAACGGTCCGGTCCGCTGGTTTTCAGCGGCGGGCAACTGGTCTTCGTGCCCGGCCTGGGCCTCGATGCGCGGGTGATCGGCCTGCCCGGACAGGCGCAGGTCACGCTGCTGTGGGAACGCGTTCAGCCGTCGTGAACGAAGGCGTTCCCGCGCGCCGGCGGCGCTTGTAAAATGGAAAGCTTTTCTGATTTCAGCGGTTGTGTTTGCGTCGCTGAGCCGCATCAACGCGTCCAACACCGCACCGACTTCCATGGCTCTGACAGTACACAAATACGGCGGCACCTCGATGGGCTCGCCCGAGCGCATCCGCAACGTCGCCAAGCGCGTCGCCAAATGGGCCCGTGCCGGTCACCAGATGATCGTGGTGCCCTCGGCGATGAGTGGCGAAACCAATCGCCTGCTCGGTCTGGCGAAAGAGTTGTCGCCTGCGGGCAGCTCGCCCGAGCTGATGCGCGAACTCGATCTGATCGCCGCCACCGGCGAGCAAGTCTCGGTAGGCCTGCTGGCGATTGCGTTGCAGGCTGAAGGCATGCTATCCGTCAGCTACGCCGGCTGGCAGGTGCCCATCAAGACCGATTCGGCCCACACCAAGGCGCGCATCCAAAGCATCGACGATCAGCGCGTGCGCGCCGATCTGGCCGCGGGCAAGGTGGTCGTGATCACCGGCTTCCAGGGCGTCGACGACCACGGCAACATCACCACGCTGGGCCGGGGCGGATCGGACACCTCGGCGGTGGCCGTGGCCGCCGCATTGAAGGCCGACGAATGCCTGATCTACACCGATGTGGACGGCGTCTACACCACCGATCCGCGCATCGTGCCCGAGGCACGGCGGTTGCACAGCATCAGCTTCGAAGAGATGCTGGAGATGGCCAGCCTGGGCTCGAAGGTGCTGCAGATCCGCTCGGTCGAATTCGCCGGCAAGTACCGCGTGCCGCTGCGCGTGCTGTCGAGCTTCACACCGTGGGACATCGACATCGCTGATGAGGCGATGTCGGGCACGCTGATCACTTTCGAAGAGGACGAAAAAATGGAACAAGCCGTCGTATCCGGCATCGCCTTCAACCGCGACGAGGCCAAGATCAGCCTGTTGGGCGTGCCCGACAAACCCGGCATCGCGTACCAGATACTGGGCCCGGTGGCCGACGCCAACATCGATGTCGACGTGATCATCCAGAACGTGTCGCACGACGGCAAAACCGATTTCTCGTTCACCGTGCACCGCAACGATTACGCGCGCACGATGGATTTGTTGCAGGCGGTGGTGGTGCCCAAGACCGGCAGCGCCACACTGTCGGGCGATCCGAAAATCTGCAAGGTCAGCATCGTCGGCATCGGCATGCGCTCGCACGTGGGCGTGGCCAGCAAGATGTTCAGCGTGCTCAGCGACGAGGGCATCAACATCCAGATGATCACCACCAGCGAGATCAAGACCAGCGTCGTGATCGACGAAAAATACATGGAGTTGGCGGTGCGCGCCTTGCACAAGGCCTTCGACCTGGAGCAGGCCCCGGCCTGATCGCAATGCACGTCGCGTGCATCATGAGCAGTTAGAATTCAAATTTGATGTCTGCGGAGCTGTGACCGAGTGGCCGAAGGTGCTCCCCTGCTAAGGGAGTATGTGGGCAAAACCTGCATCGAGGGTTCGAATCCCTCCGGCTCCGCCAGATAGAAAGCATTCACGGGCCCTCGCGGCCCGTTTTGCTTTTCTACTTCCAGCTCTGCCCACATTGAGCACCATGCTGCCATGGCGGTCGACGTGTAGCGGGCGACTTCGGCTACATCGCCAACGGCTCGTGGCAAAAGGGCACCGGGCTCAAAGTCGACATCTACGGCTACGACGCCCAGAGCCGCCTGAGCAGCGTCCACACCCGCGGCCACGACGCCAACCGGGCGCCCACCGACGCGGCCCTGGCCATGCAAGTGGACAAACGCCAGTACGACGGCGCGGGCCGCGTGGTGCGCAGCGGCAGCGAAGGCGTGCCCACCGTGTACTACACCACCGTCCACGGCAGCAACGGCCTGGGGCAGCCCAACGCCGGCAACGGCTTCGAACAACGCTTCAACCGCTACGACGCCAACGGCCGCATCCAGCACCAGACCGTGCGCTGGAGCGACGGCAGCACCCTCAAGCACGACATCAACTACCAAAGTTACGACGCCGCGGGCAACCTGCTGGCCTACACCCTCGTGGGCTATCAGATCGACCGCGGCTACCAAAGCTACGGCATCGACTACACCTACAACTACCTCAAGCGCGACGGCTACCAGGAACGCACCGTCGGTGCGCGCGTCATCAAGCAAACCGAAGCGATCTCCCGGGGCCTGGTCGGCAGCAGCGGCAACTGGCACGACAACGGCCGCACCGACGCCACCACCACCAGCAGCTACGACCGCAACGGCCACCTGATCAAGGTCTCCGAACAAGCGGCCAACAGCAGCCCGGCCAAGGTCCGCACCTTCATCAACAACGCCGACGGCGTCGTCGTGCAGGCTATCGCCGCCGGCAAGACCCAGCGCCAGCTCGTGGCCGCCGGCGAAGTGCTCGGCCGCTACGACCAGACCAGCTCCAATTTTCACTTTGGGTATCAGGCCGTGGGCAACACCTACCCGGCCAACACCCCCGTCAACTGGGTGGTGGCCTGGAGCCGAGTGAAAACCGGGCCAGCAATTGCGTGGCGAGTACTTCCGACGATACCGAGCTCTCGATGGGTGATCGAGACAAGCCCGACACGTCGTAGTGCATGTTCTCGTACAACTCGGCCGCAGAGGGATAGGTTGCCAGTACGGCGGTCAAGGCGGCTTCAGGCAGCGCTTGCGACAGGGCCTGTTGCAGCCGAGACACCACGATCCGGTACTGGGCCGCGTCCACCGGCGATCCGCTGCGATCGATGTGTTCCAGCAAATGCGCGAGTGAGAAAGCGGTATGAACCGAACCCCGAATCGACTCGACCTTTGGCGACGACATGGTGAACTCCCGTAATCCTGTTGCAGGCTGGCGTTCAATACATGCGGACAACGCTAACAAAGTCAAGTGGTCGGGTACGGACTCGAACCTGAAGGCACCCACCTCGGCATCTCGTGGCCTTGCCCTGCGATGACTCCTGACCGGCGGGTGGTACGACAATCGGTGGCGCGTATTCCTGTTTGCCTGCGTCTGCACACCGACGCTTTCAGCGGGACACCCGTGCCACTTATCAACCAACCAGAGATCGACATGAGCGCTGACAAAGACCGCGGTATTCGCAGACAAAAACAAAAGCGGGCGAAGGACCTGAAAAAGCAGGCCAAGCAACAGCGGCCGGGTGGCGCCGAGCAGAGCCCGGCGACGAGCGCGTCGAACGGCTAGTCGTTGGGCGACGGAGGCCCACCGTGCGGGGTTGCCGAACTGGGGTCTTCGTGCTGGCAGGCGCCCTGCTGTGGGCTTCGACGTTCGCTGCCGACATGACCCGTGCGCAGTCGCTTGCCGCCATCGAACAAACCGATGCGGCTGTGCGCCTGGCCGGTGTCGATCGCCTGGCCGAGATCGGCGCGACGGCCGATGCGGATCAACTGCTTGCGCAACTCGGCGACGCCGACCCCCGGGTTCGTGAGGCTGCGGAGGCCGCGATCTGGCAGATCTGGAGCCGATCCGGCGATCCGGAGATCGACGCATTGTTCGCCCGCGGACTGGTGCAAATGCGGCTCTCGGCGCTCGACGACGCGCTGGCGACTTTCGATGAGATCGTCAAGCGGTGGCCTGCCTTCGCGGAAGGATGGAACAAGCGGGCCACAGTCTATTTCCTGCTCGGCCAAAACGAGAAGTCGCTGGCGGATTGCTAGGAGGTGCTCCAACGCAACCCGCGTCACTTCGGCGCGCTGTCGGGCGCAGGACAGATCCAGTTGCAGCTCGGCCGCTGGCGGCCCGCGCTCCAGTTCTTTCGGCGTGCGGTGGAGATCCATCCCAATCTGGAATGGCCCGCGCAGATGATCCCGATCCTGGAACAGCGGCTGCGCGACGAGGACCGCAACACGATCTGACCGTCAGGCTGCAGCGGACAGCCGCTCCACCGTCACGCGGCACAGGATGCCGCGGGGCGTGCACTCCTGCCACGACACCGTGCCGCCCAATTGACGCACCCGCTTGCGCACGCCGCCGACGCCGAGGCCCGGTGGCCACTGCTGCGGTGCGCGTCCGCTGCCGTCGTCCATCACCGTGATCACCAGCCGGTCTGCTGCCAGGTGAAGTTGAACTTCGACCTTGTGGGCCTCGGCGTGCGTCATCACGTTGCTGACGAGTTCGCGCAACACGCGGGTCAGGCCCGACCACTGCACCACCGTCAACACGACGTCGGTGTCGTGCGCGGCGATCCACTTCAGATCGATGCCGGCCGCCATCAAGCGTTGGGCGATGTCGGTCCTCCATTCGGCCAGTGCGTGCGACAGCGGTTGGCTGGATGCGGCGAGCCCGCGTGTCAGCGTCTTCAGGTCCTGCAAGGTGTGCCGCGCGTAGTTCTCCATCTCGGGCGACTGGGCTTTGTACATCAGCGTCAGCAGCCGCGCGCCGATGTCGTCGTGCAGGTCCTGGGCCAGTCGACGACGTTCTTCGCTGCGGCCCTGCGCCACCGCTTGATCGAAGGCCACGGTGCGGCGCAGTTGCTCGCTGATGCGGTCGGCCAGGCGCGCGTCGTCGGCGGTGAACAAGCGTTGACCTTGTTGAGCGTGACGCAGCAGGATTGATGTCGACGCACCGGGGTTCGAGGCGCTGCCGATCGCGGGCACCGGCACCCGCATCGCCGAGCCGTCGCTTAATGTGTGCGCAGTGCTCACCGGCTTGTCGAGCAGCGACACCTCGACCGGATCGAACAGCTCTGCGAGCAAACGTGCCAGCGCGGGCCCGGCCTGGTCGGGTTGGGTTTCGACCTCGCGCGTCGTTCTGAACAACTGCTCGAACAGGCGCTCGGTGCCGACCACACGGGTGCCGAGCATGCGGGTCACCAGCCACTGGCGCGCGCCGGCGTACGTGGCCAGCGACACGAACAGCGCCAGCGCCAGCGATGCGAAACGACTCAATGCAAACAAGCCCACAAACAGCAGATCGAGCACGGTGGCGAGCGCGCTGATGACGGCGAGCAGCGACAACTCGCGCACCACGCTGCTCGACTTCGACAGGAACGGCACCGACAGCAGCACCAGTGCGAACAGCACCTGCCACACCGTCACGGCGAGCGCCACGCTCGAGGCCGTGATCGCGGCGCTGATCGGCTGCGGGGTGGAAGCCGACGGCGATGCCAGTGCGACTGCCGCGCTGACCAACACCCAGGTGCCGCCGACGACCGCACTGAAACGCTGCATCACCAGCGTGAACGGATGCGGGTGGGATCGAAACGACAGGTGCATCAGCCCGATCGCCGCGGCCCCCATGAGCAGCAACGCGGCTTGCGTGAGCCACCAGGCGTTCGCTGCATCGCCCGCGTTGGCCGCTCTCCAGGTCGCTGCGGCGAGCAGCCAGCCCGTCGCTGGCAGCCAGCGCGAGAGCGCCAGATCCTTCGGGTGGATGCAGGCCAGATGCACCGCCGCCGCCAGGGTCAGCAGATCGAACGCGCTGCGCAGCGGAAAGTCGAGGCGCGCCCAGCCTGAAGGAAGCATCGGCATGGCGGTCGATGCGACCGCCATGCAGACCAGGTTGCCAACCTGACACAGCGCCATCGCGGCATACAGCGCGTTCGACGCCGAAGGCTTCAGCAGCATGACGCCGGCAGCGGCCAGCGCCAACGCCCACGCCAGCGCCGTGAACAGCCAGAAGGCGAATCCGATGCCGCGCCACCCTGCGGCGCTGGCCTGAAGCTCGACGCGGCGCTGGTCGGCAAACCGGAGCGTCACCGGGCCGGCGGCCAGCGCCGACGCCAGCGCTTCATTCAAGCGCACCTGCTGCCGGCGTGATGCGTCGTCGACGATCCAGCGTGCGGGGCCGGCCAGCAGCGTGGCGTCGGGCTTGCGCAGTGGTGAGGCGTCCTGCGTCGATGGGGTTGAATCGCTGCGGGGCGCGTAGTCGGCGGCAGACGATGCGCCGATCCAGACGGTGCCGATGTGCGGCTTCAGCGCGGCGATCGAGGTGGCGACGAGTTCGAGATGACCCTCGGGCCGGGCCTGCCAGGTCGCGGCCAGTTGCGGCTGCATCGAGATCCAGCGCGCCAGCACCAAAACGCCGATGCATCCGAGCACCGCAGCACCCGCCAGCCACTGCACGCTGCGGCGACTGGCCCAACGTTGCCAGCGGCTGTGCATGAGGGTGGCGCGCCCGGCAAGCAACGGCCGACTACACCAGCCCTTGCTTGCTGGCCAGCACCGCCGCTTCGGCCCGGCTCGACACGTTGAGCTTCTTGTAGATCGACTTGATGTGGTCGTTCACCGTGAACCACTTAATGCCCATCAGGTTGGCGATTTCCTTGATGGTGAAGCCCTTGCTCAGATACGTCAGCACCTCGCTCTCGCGGGGCGTCAGGCGGGCGTGATCGGTCGCTGCCGGCCGGTCGAGCGAGGCCGGTCGGCTGCTCTGGAAGGCCGACGGTACGTTTTGCGCGTGCGGTTTGTCGGCCGCGCTGCCGTGCCGGAAGTGGGTCAGCAGGCGACGCGCGATGGCGGGAGACAGTGGCGGCTGGCCGCGCACGATCTTCTGCAACTCTTCGACCAACACCTCGAAGCGATCTTCCTTCAGCAGGTAGCCGTCGGCGCCGCACTGCAAGGCGGGGAACAGGTGCTCATCGTCCGAATACAGCGTGGTGACGATCTTGGTGGCGGGGTAGTGCGACAACTCGGCCAGCAGCTCCATGCCGTTGCCGTCGGGAAGCTCCAGGTCGACCATCATCAGCTTGAACAGGTGCTGTTGGTCGCTGCCGGGCAGCGCTCTCATCGACGCGCCATTGCTGCGGGCCAGCGACCAGGACTGAGACTCACTGACCTGTCGACGCGCCGACTCCAGATCGCTGGCTTCGGTGATCATCAATTGATCACTGAAGCTCTCTCGAACCACGCGTCCCAGGAAGCTGCGCGCCACCGGGTTGTCTTCGACGATCAGGACTTTGACGGGCATGGTCGTGAACCGGATGCGCGGGAGTTTGAATCCTAGCAGCACGGCTTCGCCGCACCGCTCGGTGGTCGCCCGGCGGCCCGCGCGTACCGCTGCTGCCGGGAGGCGACTCCTACAATCGTTGCAATGCGTATCCTGATTGCGAACGATGACGGCTATTTGGCACCGGGGCTCGCAGCGCTGGTCGCGGCTTGCGAGGGTCTGGGACAGATCGATGTCATCGCGCCCGAGCAAAACGCCAGCGGCACCTCCAACTCGCTGACGCTGAACCGCCCGCTGTCGGCCTACATCGCAGCCAACGGGTTTCGCTACCTGAACGGCACGCCGTCGGATTGCGTCCACGTCGCGTTGACCGGGCTGGTGATGGACCGCCCGGATCTCGTCGTCTCGGGCATCAACCAGGGCGCCAACATGGGTGACGACACCCTGTATTCGGGCACGGTGGCCGCCGCAATGGAAGGGTTCTTGTTCGGCATCCCGTCGATCGCGTTTTCGCAGGTCGACAAGGGCTGGGCGCACCTGGATGCCGCCGCCAAAGTGGCCCGCAAGGTGATCGAACAGGTGCTGCAGAACCCGCCAGCACGTCGTCCGTTTCTGCTCAATGTGAACATTCCCAGCCGTGCTGACGCGGACCAACTGCCGTTGCACGTCACGCGGCTCGGGCGTCGGCACGCGAGCGAGCCGGTCATCCGCCAAGTGAACCCGCGTGGCGAAACGATGTACTGGATCGGCGCGGCGGGCGATGCGCGCGAGGCCGGTGAGGGCACCGATTTCCATGCGACGGCGCACGGCCGGGTGTCGATCACGCCATTGCAGGTGGATTTGACCGACCATGTCGCGGTGCCCGATTGGCAGGCGTGGCTGGCCGCGCCGGGCGCCGAGTGACCGAGGCGTCGCGTCGCGGAGCCAAGTTCCCGCTGCGGTTGGAGCAGATGGTGCGTGCGCCCAAGACCTGGGTCGGCCCGACCGGTGAGTCTGCCGATCCGGCCAAGCCCGGCAGCGCCCCTTCCAACACCTTGCAGCCACCGCGCGGCCGACCGGTTGCATCGGTCGCCAACGCGGTTGCCGCCCGCCATCGCCCCACCGGACTCGGGCTCGATTCGGAAGACGTGCGTCGGCGCATGGTCGAGCGGCTGCGCGCCGCCGGTCCGCACCATGCGCGCGTGCTGGAGGCGCTGGCGTCCGTGCCGCGCCACCAGTTCGTCGATGCGGCGCTGGTCACGCAGGCCTACGAGGACACCAGCCTGCCGATCGGCCACGGGCAGACCATCTCGAAGCCGTCGGTGGTCGCGCGGATGCTCGACGTTCTGATGGACGGCGCCACCGCGCGCAGCACCGGGCACCTCGGGCGCGTGCTCGAGATCGGCACCGGCTGCGGTTACCAGGCGGCGGTGCTGTGCTGCCTGGCCCGACAGGTGGTGTCTGTCGAACGCATCAAGGGCCTGTACGACAAGGCGCGCGATCGGGTGGCACCGCTGCGGATGGATCAGCTCCGGCTGGTCTACGGTGACGGCATGCTCGGCCACCCGCCCAACGCGCCGTATGACAGCATCATCGCGGCCGCTTGCGGTGCATCGGTGCCTGAGAGCTGGCTGACGCAATTGGCCGTGGGCGGGCGCTTGATCTCCCCGGTCGATGGTGCGTCGAAGGGGCAGCTCCTGGTGGTGGTCGACCGCCTGGATACCGGATGGCAGCGCACCGAGTACGAGGCCGTGCAGTTCGTCCCCCTAAAATCCGGCTCAATTTGAACGAGGTGTCGGCGCGGATGAGAACGATGAACGAGGCTCGACGGCCAGGGACGGGTTTGCTGTCCGCCGTCTGTGTGGGATGGTTGCTGACCGCGTGCGCATCGACGTCCAACCACGCGCCGGTGGAGGTTCGTCATGCGCCCGCCAAGTCGGCGACGTCGGCCCCCACCCCCACCGAACCGCAAGCCGACGCGGGTGCGGTTCAACCCGCCACCGACAACGCGGGCAAGCCCGGCTACTACACGGTCAAGCCGTCGGACACCCTGGTGCGGATCGCGCTGGACAACGGACAGAACTGGAAAGACCTGGCGCGCTGGAACGGCATCGAGAACCCCAACATCATCGAGATCGGGCAGGTGCTGCGGGTGATTCCGCCCGGCGCCGACCCCGCCACATCGGCCACCCGACCGGTGACGGCTGCAAAGGTCGAAGCCCGGCCGCTGGATCCCAAGGCACCACCCACTTTGGCATCGGCATCGGCGCCTGCCGCAGCTGCGGCGGCTGCCAATGCGGCGGCGGCTACTGCGGCAGCGGCTACTGCAGCAGCGGCTGCCCCCGCGCCTTCAGCCGCAGCGGTCGGCGCTGTTGCGCCTGCGGCGGCAACGGTCGCCACTGCACCGCCACCGGCGGGGGTCGCTGTGCCGCAGGGCGACGAGGCGGTCGCGTGGCTGTGGCCTGCCAACGGTCAGGTGACCACGGCATTCGACGACGTGAAAAGCAAGGGCCTCGCCATTTCAGGCCGAGCGGGCGACCCGGTGCTCGCCGCTGCCGACGGGCGCGTGGTCTATGCCGGATCGGGCCTGCGGGGTTACGGCAACCTGGTCATCGTCAAGCACAACAGCACCTACCTGACGGCCTACGCGCACAACCAGGCCTTGCTGGTCAAAGAAGACCAGGCGGTACGTCGCGGTCAGAAGATCGCCGAAATGGGCTCGACCGATGCCGAGCGGGTGCAGTTGCACTTCGAGATCCGCAAGCAAGGCAAGCCCGTCGATCCGGCGAAGCTGTTGCCAGTGCGTTGATCGCCGACCGCCGCGCCGATCGGGTGCGCGACGTCGCTGAGCATGGTCACCAATCAGGTCGCGACATGACACCCAATACCGAATGGTTGAGCGTCGAGTCGCTAGACCTCGAAGGGCAGGGCGTGGCCCACAACGCCGAAGGCAAGGTGGTGTTCATCGAGGGCGCGCTGCCCGGCGAGCAGGTGCAGGTGAGCGTGTTCCGACGCAAGAACAACTGGGAGCAGGCGACCCTTGTCGCGCGGCGCCGCGAAAGTTCGCAGCGCGTCACGCCGCGCTGCCGCTATTTCGGAGTCTGTGGCGGCTGCAAGATGCAGCATTTGCAGGCGGGTGCGCAACTCGCGACCAAGCAGCGCGCGCTCGAAGACGGCCTGTGGCACCTCGCCAAAGTGAAGCCCGAGCAGGTGCTGCGTCCGATCGAAGGACCGGCCTGGGGCTACCGATACCGCGCCCGGCTGTCGGTGCGCTACGTTGCCAAAAAAGGCAAGGTGCTGGTCGGCTTTCACGAGCGAAAGTCGAGCTTCGTCGCCGACATGACGAGCTGTGAGGTGCTGCCCGCGCATCTCAGCGCACTGCTGTCTCCGCTGGGCACCCTGATCGGCGGCATGGACCAGCGCGAGCGCCTGCCGCAGATCGAGGTGGCGGTCGGCGATGACACGACAGCACTCGTGCTCAGGCACCTCGAAGCGTTGACCGCCGCCGATCTGCAACGGCTGCGCGAGTTTTCAGCACTGCACCGCGTTCAATGGTGGTTGCAGCCGCAGGGACCGGCGACGGTTCATCCACTCGACGCCTCGGCAGGCGACTTGACCTACAGCCTGCCCGACTTCGGCATCACGATGCGCTTCAAGCCGACCGACTTCACGCAGGTCAATCACCAGATCAATCGCGTGCTGGTTTCGCGTGCGATGCGGCTGCTCGATGTACAACCCGATGAGCGCGTGATCGACTGGTTTTGTGGCCTGGGCAACTTCACGCTGCCGATCGCGACACGCGCCCGCGAGGTGCTGGGGATCGAGGGCAGCGAGCCGCTGGTCGAGCGCTCACGCGAGAACGCGGCGTTCAACGGGCTGGCCGCCAAGGCGCGATTTGCTGCGAGCAACTTGTTCGAGATCGATGCCCGTGCCGTGGCTGCCCTCGGGCAAGCCGACAAATGGTTGATCGATCCGCCGCGCGAAGGCGCTTTTGCGCTGGTGAAGGCACTGGTCGCGGTGGCCGAAGATCCTGCTGCGGCAGCGGGCTACACGCTGCCCGGGCGCATCGTCTACATAAGTTGCAACCCGGCCACGCTGGCGCGCGATGCCGAACTGCTGGTGCATCAGGCGGGCTACGTGCTTTCGGCCGCAGGCGCGGTCAACATGTTCCCGCACACGGCGCACGTCGAGAGCATCGCAGTCTTCGACCGCATCAACTAACGGCAAAAAAAACGGGGCCCGAAGGCCCCGTTTTTCCGTCCCGCCGATACGCGATCGCCGTTTTTCCGTCCCGCCGACAGGCATTCTTCGTTACTCGTCGCGCCCGCCGAAGATGCCGAAGATCGCCAACAGCGACTGGAACACGTTGTACACGCTCAGGTACACGCCCAGGGTTGCGCTGATGTAGTTCGTCTCTTCACCGTCGCGCACGCGCTTCAGGTCGTACAGGATGAAGGCCGAGAAGATGCCGATCGCCACCACCGACAGCGTGATCATCAGTGCGCTGGACTGGATGAAGAAGTTGGCGATGCCGGCCACCAACAGCATGATCATGCCGATGAACAAGAACTTGCCCATCGAACTCAGGTCGCGCTTGATGACCGACGACAGCGTCGCCATGCCCAGGAAGATCGCGCCGGTGCCCGCGAACGCCATCATGATCAGGCTGGCGCCGTTGGCCAAGCCGAGCACCGAGCCCACCATGCGCGACAGCATCAAACCCATGAAGAAGGTGAAGGCCAGCAGCATCGGCACGCCGGCCGCTGAGTTTTTGGTCTTCTCGATCGCGTACATGAAGCCGAAGGCGCCGACCAGGAAGACGATCAGGCTGATGCCGGGTGTCATCAAGCTGGCGATGCCGGTCGTCACGCCGACCCAGGCGCCCAAAACGGTGGGCACCATCGACAAGGCAAGCAACCAGTAGGTGTTGCGAAGCACGCGGTTGCGTTGATCTACCGTTGTGGCTGAACCGACGTAACCAGTGCGCAGTGTTTGATTCATACAGACCTCCGATAAGAGTGACAACTCGCGGTCAGACCGCGACGGTGAATTCTAGTTCCGCATCCGGCGCAAAGCCCAGCAACCATCGAATGGCCCATCGGCGGATACAGTGCGGTTTTGATTTTTCAAGGGGTGCGCATGATTTCTCGACCTGCTCTGACCTCGGCCGACGTGAAGCGCATTGCCATCGCTTGCGAGCAAGAGGCCACCGACCACCAGTGGGCGGTGTCGATTGCCATCGTCGACGACGGGGGTCATCTGCTGTGGTTCCAGCGGCTCGACGGCGCGGCGCCGATCTCGGCCCACATCGCGCCCTCGAAGGCGCGCACCGCTGCGCTGGGCCGCCGCGAAAGCCGGATCTACGAAGAGATGATCAATGGCGGGCGCGTGTCGTTTCTCAGCGTGCCCGAGATCGACGGGCTGCTGGAAGGCGGCATTCCATTGCTCGCCGACGGACATTGCATGGGTGCGGTGGGCGTCAGCGGTGTGAAGAGCAGCGAAGACGCACAGATCGCCAAGGCAGGCGTGGCGGCGCTCGGCGGCTGAGCATCGAGGGCGGGCCTGAGGCGCGGGTTTCAGGCCTCGGGTTGCGGTAACGAACTACAATCCGGAGGTTTACCCGAACTTACCCCGCCCCAGCGAAACCCAGTCAGTTTCTCACCGGATTCCGACCCGCAGCGCGCGCTGCCGGGCCGAGCTGGGTGCACCCACGGAGACTTCCTTGTTGCCCGTCTTGCCCCCCGCAATCCTTGTTCTCGCAGACGGCTCCCGGTTCATCGGCACCTCCATCGGCTCATCTGGGCAGACCTGTGGCGAGGTGGTGTTCAACACCGCACTCACCGGCTACCAGGAAATCCTCACGGACCCCAGCTACTGCCGTCAGATCGTCACGCTGACCTATCCGCACATTGGCAGCTACGGCGTCAACGCGGAAGATGTCGAATCGGATCGCGTCCACGCCGCCGGACTGATCATCAAGGACCTGCCGGTCCTGGCGTCGAACTTCCGCATGACCGAAACGCTGACGCAGTACCTGCAGCGCGAAGGAACGGTGGCGATCGCCAACATCGACACCCGCCGCCTGACCCGCCTGCTGCGCACCACCGGTGCCCAAAATGGCTGCATCCTGACCTTGACCGTCGGTCAGACATTGACCGAACCGCATTTCGCGCAAGCGCTGGCCGCCGCGCGCGCCGCGCCGAGCATGGCCGGGCTCGACCTCGCCAAGGTCGTGAGCTGCGCTGAGAAAAGCGCGTGGATAGAGACCGATTGGGCGCTCGGCGTCGGCTACGGGCGCTTGAGCGATTCGCGCTTTCACGTCGTCGCGTACGACTTCGGCGTCAAGCGGAACATCCTGCGCATGCTGGCCAGCCGCGGCTGCCAGGTCACGGTCGTGCCAGCACAGACTTCGGCGCAAGAGGCGCTCGCGCTCAAGCCCGACGGCATCTTCCTCAGCAATGGCCCCGGCGATCCCGAGCCCTGCGACTACGCCATCGAAGCCACCCGCGCGCTGATCGAGGTCGGCATCCCGACCTTCGGTATCTGCCTGGGTCACCAGATCATGGCGCTGGCCTCGGGCGCGAAAACCTTCAAGATGAAATTCGGCCACCACGGCGCCAACCACCCGGTGAAAGACCTGGACAGCGGGCGCGTGAGCATCACCAGCCAGAACCACGGCTTTGCCGTCGATGAGACCACTTTGCCGAACAACTTGAGACCGACCCACACCAGCCTGTTCGATGGCACCCTGCAAGGTCTGGCGCGCACCGACCGCCCAGCGTTCTGCTTCCAGGGCCACCCCGAGGCCTCGCCCGGTCCGCACGACATCGCCTACCTGTTCGACCGCTTCACTGCGTTGATGGAAGCCCGCGCGTCACGCGCCGCGACGATCGGAGGTCAGCATGCCTAAGCGCGCCGACCTGCACTCCATCCTCATCATCGGCGCCGGCCCGATCATCATCGGCCAGGCCTGCGAGTTCGATTACTCCGGCGCGCAGGCCTGCAAGGCGCTGCGCGAAGAGGGCTTTCGCGTCATCCTCGTCAACAGCAATCCGGCGACGATCATGACCGACCCCGAGATGGCCGACGCGACCTACATCGAACCCATCACCTGGCAGGTTGTCGAAAAGATCATCGCGAAGGAGCGGCTGCGCTTTCCCGGCGAGAAGATGGCGGTGCTGCCGACGATGGGCGGCCAGACCGCGCTGAACTGCGCGCTCGATCTGCACAAGCACGGCGTGCTGGCCAAGTACGACGTCGAGATGATCGGCGCCAACGAGACGGCGATCGAGAAGGCCGAAGACCGCCTCAAGTTCAAGGACGCGATGACCGGCATCGGCCTGGGCTCGGCGCGCAGCGGCATTGCGCACTCGATGGAAGAAGCGCTGGCGGTGCAGCAGCAGATCGCTCTGCTCACTGGCAGCGGCGGCTTTCCGATGGTGATCCGCCCGAGCTTCACGCTCGGCGGCTCGGGCGGCGGCATCGCCTACAACCCGGACGAGTTCGAGGAAATCTGCAAGCGCGGGCTCGACTTGTCGCCGACCAAGGAATTGCTGATCGAAGAAAGTCTCATCGGCTGGAAAGAGTTCGAGATGGAGGTGGTGCGCGACAAGGCGGACAACTGCATCATCGTTTGCGCGATCGAGAACCTGGACCCGATGGGCATCCACACCGGCGACTCGATCACGGTGGCACCGGCTCAAACACTGAGCGACAAGGAATACCAGTTGCTGCGCAACGCCAGCATCGCGATCCTGCGCGAGATCGGCGTTGACACCGGCGGCTCCAACGTGCAGTTCGCGATCAATCCGGAGGATGGCCGCATGGTCGTCATCGAGATGAACCCGCGCGTGTCGCGTTCGTCGGCGTTGGCGTCGAAGGCCACCGGTTTTCCGATCGCCAAGGTGGCCGCGAAACTGGCTGTCGGCTACACGCTCGACGAGTTGCGCAACGACATCACCGGCGGCGCGACGCCAGTCAGTTTTGAGCCCAGCATCGACTATGTGGTGACGAAGATCCCGCGCTTTGCTTTCGAGAAATTCCCGGCTGCCGATTCGCACCTGACGACGCAAATGAAGTCGGTGGGCGAGGTGATGGCGATGGGCCGCACCTTCCAGGAAAGCTTCCAGAAGGCGCTGCGCGGGCTGGAAACCGGCATCGACGGGCTGAGCGAGCGCAGCACAGATCGAGACGAAATCATCGAGGAAATCGGCGAAGCGGGGCCGGAGCGCATCCTTTACGTCGGCGATGCGTTCCGCATCGGCATGAGCCTGCAAGAGGTGTTCGAGGAAACCGCGATCGACCCGTGGTTCCTGGCGCAGATCGAGCAGTTGATCCAGACCGAACAGGCGCTGGTCGGCCGCGCGCTCGACAGCCTGTCGAAGGACGAGTTGCGCTACCTGAAGCAAAAGGGATTCTCCGATCGGCGCCTTGCGAAGCTGCTCGGTACCAATCAACACTTGGTGCGCGAAGCGCGCTGGAGCCAGGGCGTGCGCCCGGTGTTCAAACGCGTCGACACCTGCGCGGCCGAGTTCGCGACGCAGACGGCGTACCTGTATTCGACCTACGACGAAGAGTGCGAGGCCGAGCCCACCGACCGCAAAAAGATCATGGTGCTCGGCGGCGGGCCGAACCGCATCGGCCAGGGCATCGAATTCGACTACTGCTGCGTGCATGCCGCGCTCGCCATGCGTGAGGACGGCTACGAGACCATCATGGTCAATTGCAACCCCGAGACCGTGTCGACCGACTACGACACCTCCGATCGCCTGTACTTCGAGCCAGTGACGCTGGAAGACGTGCTGGAGATCGTCGCCAAGGAAAAGCCGGTCGGCGTGATCGTTCAGTACGGCGGGCAGACGCCGTTGAAGCTGGCGCTTGACTTAGAGCGTGCGGGTGTGCCGATAGTCGGCACCTCGCCCGACAGCATCGACGTGGCCGAAGACCGCGAGCGCTTTCAGGGTCTGCTGCGCACCCTCGGCCTGAAGCAGCCGCCGAACCGCACCGCGCGCACCGAGGAACAGGCGCTGCTGCTGGCGCAGGAGATCGGCTACCCGCTGGTCGTGCGCCCCAGCTACGTGCTGGGCGGCCGCGCGATGGAAATCGTGCACGGCGACAGGGACCTCGAACGCTACATGCGTGAGGCGGTCAAGGTCAGCGAGAAGTCGCCGGTGCTGCTCGACCGCTTCCTCGACGACGCGATCGAGGTCGATGTCGACTGCATTGCCGATGGCAGCCACGACGGCATCATGATCGGCGGCATCATGGAACACGTTGAGCAGGCCGGCATTCATTCTGGCGACTCGGCCTGTTCGCTGCCGCCGTATTCATTGCCCATCGCACTGCAAGACGAGATGCGCCGCCAGACCACGCTGATGGCGCGCGCGCTGAAAGTCAAGGGCCTGATGAACGTGCAGTTCGCGATCCAAGGTGAAGGCGATGCAGCGGTTGTTTATGTGCTCGAAGTGAATCCCCGCGCCTCGCGCACGGTGCCGTTCGTCTCGAAAGCCACCGGATTGCAACTGGCGAAGATCGCCGCGCGCTGCATGGTCGGCGTGAAGCTCTCCGACCAGAAGCAGAAGAACGGCCGGGTGCCTGCCGAAGTGATCCCGCCGTATTTCAGCGTCAAGGAAGCGGTGTTCCCGTTCAACAAGTTCCCGGGTGTCGACCCGGTGCTCGGGCCGGAGATGCGCTCGACCGGCGAGGTGATGGGTGTCGGCCGCAGCTTCGGCGAGGCGATGCTGAAAAGTCAGTTGGGCGCTGGTTCGCGGCTTCCGACCAAGGGCACGGTCTGCATCACGGTGAAAGACAGCGACAAGGATCGCGCCGTGGTGGTGGCCCGCGACTTGGTCGCGCTCGGCTTTTCCATCGTCGCAACCAAAGGCACGGCGGCGGCGATCGCGGCCGGTGGGGTGCCGGTCAAGGCGGTCAACAAGGTCAAGGACGGCCGCCCGCACATCGTCGACATGGTCAAGGCGGGCGACATCCAACTGGTCTTCACGACGGTCGATGAAACCCGCACCGCGGTTGCCGATTCGCGCCACATCCGACAAGCCGCGCTCGCCAACCGCATCACCTACTACACCAGCATGGCGGGCTGCGAGGCGGCGGTCGAAGGCATGAAGCACCTGGACGACATGGTGGTGCTGTCCTTGCAAGAGCTGCATTCCCAGTTGCACTAGACTCGGTTCAAAGAAAACTTCAGTCACACAGCCGCCGCTGGAATTTCCGGCGGCGGCTTCATTTTTGCCTCGGATTCACAGCATGCAGACCACTCCCCTCACCCGCCGCGGTTTCGAAAAACTCAAGGATGAGTTGCACCAGTTGAAGACGGTCGAGCGCCACGCCGTCATCGCGGCCATCAGCGAGGCGAGGGCGCAGGGCGACCTGTCCGAGAACGCCGAGTACGAGGCCGCGAAGGACAAGCAAGGCTTCATCGAAGGCCGCATTCTGGAGATCGACAGCAAGCTGGCAGCCGCCAAGATCATCGACCCGTCGGCCCTGGACGCCGAAGGCAAGATCGTGTTCGGGACCACGGTCGATTTGGAAGACGAGTCCAGCGGCACGGCGGTGACCTATCAGATCGTCGGCGACGACGAGGCCGACCTGAAGCTGGGCTTGGTCTCGATCAGCTCACCGATCGCGCGCGCGCTGATCGGCAAGGAAGTCGGCGACATCGCCGAGGTGCAGGCTCCCGGTGGCGTCAAAAGCTACGAGGTCATGGCCGTGCGCTACGTTTGAGTCGAAATCCCACCGTGCTGCATCGTTTTGCCGCCTGTCTGGCGGGCCTGTGGGGGGGTGTGCTGATCGGCATCGGCTTCATCGGTGCCCCGGCCGGCTTCGCGGTGGCTGCTGCCGAGATCGCCGGGCGCAGTGCGGGGCGGATGTTCGCCGTCGAAGCTTATGTCAGTCTGGCCGCTGCGCTGGCGATGCTGCTTCTCACGCGCAAGCTCGCCAGCGACCAGACCGCCCCGGCGTCTGCGTTCAACGCCAACGTGCTGCTCGTGCTCGGCACCCTGTTTTGCACCATCGTCGGCTACTTCGTGCTCCGGCCGATGATGGCGGAGGCCCGTGCCGGGCAGGGCAGCCTGTCGTTCGGTGCCTTGCACGGCTTGTCGGCCGGCTTTTTTGCGCTGAAGGCGCTGCTGGTGCTGTCGTTGGCCTGGCGTCTCACCAGGCGGTGAGGTCGCCGCGCCTCAATCGACAGCTTTGCGCTTGACGCTGGTGACGCGTTTGCGGGCGCGCTTGATCTCGCCGCCGGCCGCGATGCGTTCGTTGCCCAGCACCTTGATTTTCTTGACCTGCGGCCGGTGATTGCCGCTCTTCGAGAATTTGAGCAGCTTGACGACTTTCGGGCCGGGCATGCGGTCGTCGCGTTCTTCCTTTTCCTTCGGCGGAATCGGGCGCCACAGCACCAGCAGTTTGCCGATGTGCTGGATCGGGGCGGCGCCCAACTCGTCGGCCAAGGTCGAGAACATGGTTTCACGCGAGGCCCGCTCGTCGGAAAAGACGCGCACCTTGATCAGACCGTGGGCGTTCAGTGCGGCGTCGGTTTCGCGGATGACGGCTTCTGTGAGCCCGTCTCCGCCGATCGACACCACCGGATCGAGATGGTGGGCGTCGGCGCGTTTTTCTTTGCGCTGATGGGAAGTGAGGAGGATGGCTGTCATCCTCCTATTATCGATGCCACATGACTGCCCTCACGCTCACTTCGCTCACTGCCGCATCCACCACCCAAAAATCCAGGAGCCTCGGCTGCCTTCAGGCGGCCGGGCGCCTGCCGACATGAAAGTCAAATCCAAAAGCAAGAAGATCAACAAGGCGTGGCTGCTCGATCACCTGAACGACACCTACGTCAAGCTGTCGAAGAAAGAGGGCTATCGGGCCCGCGCAGCCTACAAGCTCAAGGAGATCGACGAAACGCTGGGCCTGTTGAAGCCCGGGCAAGTGGTCGTCGATCTGGGGGCGGCACCCGGCGCCTGGAGCCAGTACGTGCGCCGCAAGCTGTCGGTCAAGGTACCCGATGCGGTGGGCGCGGGGTTGGGGCCGCTCAACGGCACGATCATTGCACTCGACCTGCTGGACTTCGAGCCGATCGACGGGGTCGTTTTCATCCAGGGCGATTTCCGGGACGAGGCGGTGCTGGCCCTGCTGGAGACCGCGGTCAGTGGCAGACCGGTCGACGTGGTGGTCTCCGATCTGGCGCCCAACCTGACCGGCATCGCCAGTTCAGATGCCGCCCGGGTGACGCATCTGGTCGAACTGGCGGTGGACTTTGCGACGCGCCACCTGATTCAGGGCGGCACCCTGGTGTGCAAGGTGTTCAACGGCGGCAACTACAGCGAACTCGTCGGGCTGCTGAAAACCAACTTCCGCACTGTCAAATCGATCAAGCCCAAGGCCTCCCGCGACAGATCGTCTGAAACCTTTCTCGTGGGGGTCGGTCTCAAGGTTTCACGCAAAGCGGTCGAAGACCCGTCGTGACCCTGAGACACCTGCGTTGTCAGGGGGCATGACAAAGTCATTGGCACACTTGAGTCGCATAAACTCAGACCTATATATGACGTAAGTCGCGTTCATGTTGCACGACGACATCTGAAGTTGAAAAATTGGAGCCTCGGTGAACAATCAATGGTTCTCGAAAATTGCGGTTTGGTTGGTGATTGCCCTTGTGCTTTTCACCGTTTTCAAGCAATTCGACCGAGGCGCTGCGTCCGGAGGTCAGATCGGATACTCCGATTTCTTGGAAGAAGTACGCAACAAGCGAATCCGAGCTGTCACGCTGCAGGAGGGCCCTGCCGGCACCGAGATCATCGCGACCACCAACGACGACAAGCGCCTGCGCAGCACTGCAACCTATCTGGATCGCGGGCTGGTCGGCGACCTCATCAACAGTGGCGTCAAGTTCGACGTCAAGCCACGCGAAGAGCCATCGCTGTTGATGAACATTTTGGTGTCCTGGGGCCCGATGCTGTTGCTGATCGGGGTGTGGATCTACTTCATGCGCCAGATGCAAGGTGGCGGCAAGGGCGGCGCGTTCAGCTTCGGAAAGTCGAAGGCTCGGATGCTCGATGAGGCCAACAACACGACCACTTTCGCCGACGTTGCCGGTTGCGACGAAGCGAAGGAAGAGGTCAAGGAACTGGTCGATTTCCTGAAAGATCCGCAACGCTTCCAGAAGCTCGGTGGGCGGATTCCGCGTGGCGTGCTGCTGGTCGGCCCGCCGGGAACCGGCAAGACGCTGCTGGACAAGGCGATCGCGGGCGAAGCCAAGGTGCCGTTCTTCAGCATCTCGGGCTCTGACTTCGTCGAGATGTTTGTCGGCGTCGGTGCGGCCCGGGTGCGCGACATGTTCGAGCAGGCCAAGAAAAGCGCGCCGTGCATCATCTTCATCGACGAAATCGATGCAGTCGGGCGGCACCGCGGCGCTGGCCTGGGCGGCGGCAATGACGAGCGCGAGCAGACGTTGAACCAGATGCTGGTCGAGATGGACGGCTTCGAAACCAACCTCGGCGTCATCGTGATGGCGGCCACCAACCGTCCCGACATCCTCGACCCCGCACTGCTGCGCCCGGGCCGTTTCGACCGTCAGGTCTACGTGACGCTGCCCGACGTGCGCGGCCGTGAACAGATTCTCAATGTGCACATGCGCAAGGTGCCGGTCGGTCAGGACATCCGCGCCGACATCCTGGCGCGCGGCACACCGGGCTTCTCCGGGGCTGATCTCGCCAATCTGGTCAACGAGGCGGCGCTGTTCGCTGCTCGTCGGGCCGGCCGGGTCGTCGAGATGATGGATTTCGAGAAGGCCAAGGACAAGATCATGATGGGTCCGGAGCGCAAATCGATGGTCATGCCGGAGGAGGAACGCAAGAACACCGCGTACCACGAGTCCGGACACGCCTTGGTCGCGCGCTTGATGCCCAAGACCGATCCGGTGCACAAGGTCACCGTGATTCCGCGCGGCCGAGCGCTCGGCGTGACGATGCAGTTGCCCGAAGGCGACCGCTACAGCCTCGACAAGGAACGCATGCTCAGCACGATCTCGGTGTTGTTCGGCGGACGCATCGCCGAAGAGGTGTTCATGAACCAGATGACCACCGGCGCCAGTAACGACTTCGAGCGGGCCACAGCGATCGCCCGCGACATGGTCACCCGTTACGGCATGACCGATGAACTCGGCCCGATGGTGTACGCCGAGAACGAAGGCGAGATCTTCCTCGGCCGTTCGGTGACCAAGACGACCACGATGTCGGAAGAGACGATGCGCAAGGTCGACGGCGTGATCCGCCGCATCATCGATGAGCAATACATCATCGCCCGCAAGCACATCGAGGACAACAAGGACAAGATGCACGCGATGGCCAAGGCCTTGCTGGAGTGGGAAACCATCGACAGCGACCAGATCGAAGACATCATGAACGGCAAGCCACCGCGGCCGCCGAAGGATTGGACACCATCATCCAACCGCCCGACCGGCCCCTCGACCCCAGTGTCGACGGACAGCGCTCCAGCCGCTGCCTGACGGTCGGCAGGTGCTGTTTTTGACGGGGCTTCGGCCCCGTTTTCATTGCGCCTTCGCGACCGACCGCAACCGACTGCATCCGCCCCTCGCCCCGCAACATGTTCTGGCAAACCACCCACCACCGCATCGATCTCCGCCAGCCGAAGGTCATGGGCATCGTCAACACGACGCCGGACTCGTTCTCCGACGGCGGAAAGTTCGCCAATGCGCGGGCGGCGGTGGATCACTGCCGGCGCCTGATCGAAGAGGGTGCCGACATCCTGGACATCGGCGGCGAGTCCAGCCGCCCGGGTGCAGCGCCGGTGTCGTTGGACGACGAGCGGCGTCGGGTGCTGCCGGTGCTGGAAGCCGCGCTCGCCATGGGCATCCCCGTCTCGCTCGACACCACCAAGCCCGCGTTGATGGTGCAAGCGCTGGCGCTCGGGGTCGACATCATCAACGACATCAGCGCCTTGAAGGCCCCGGGAGCGGTTGACGCCGTCGCCGCGCAGGTCCGCTGCGGCGTCTGCCTGATGCACATGCAGGGCGATCCGCAGTCGATGCAAGTTCAGCCGAAATATGCCGATGTCATCGTGGAGGTCAGACAGGCGCTCGGTGCGCGCGTCGAGGCGCTGAGAGCGCGCGGCATCGACGCCGATCGCATCGTGCTCGATCCGGGCATCGGATTCGGCAAGACGGTCGAGCACAATTTCGAGCTGTTGCGTCGTCAGCGCGAACTGCTTTGTCTCGGCTGCCCGCTGCTGGCCGGATGGTCGCGCAAATCGTCGATCGGCGCGGTGACCGGGCGCGATGCCGCCGATCGTCTGGCGGGCAGCGTGGCTGCGGCGCTGGCCGCCGTGCTGAATGGCGCCAGCGTCGTTCGAGTTCACGATGTCGCGGCGACGGTGGATGCGTTGAAAGTCTGGCGTGCTGCGGGGTTACCTGCGGCGTCGTTTCAAGTTTCACCCTGAGGAGGGTAGCTCCGATGAGCAGATTGTTGTTCGGTACCGATGGCATACGCGGCACGGTGGGTCAGAGCCCGATCACGCCGGATTTCATGCTGCGCCTGGGCCATTCGGTGGGACGGGTGCTGAAGTCGTCCGATGCCAAGCCGACGGTGCTGATCGGCAAGGACACGCGGCTCTCAGGCTACATGATCGAGTCGGCGCTGGAGGCCGGTTTCGCCTCGGCCGGTGTCGATGTGCTGTTGACCGGGCCGCTGCCCACGCCCGGCGTGGCCTACCTGACGCGCGCTTTGCGGTTGAGCCTGGGTGTGGTCATCAGCGCCTCGCACAACCCGTACAACGACAACGGCATCAAGTTCTTTTCAGCGCGTGGCGAGAAGCTGCCGGACGAATGGGAACTGCGGGTCGAAGCCGCGCTCGATCAGTCGCCGCAGTGGGTGACCTCGGCCGATCTGGGCAAGGCCCGCAAGTTGGACGATGCGCGCGGCCGCTACATCGAATTCTGCAAAAGCACCTTCAGCGGCGAGTTGTCGCTCAAGGGCGTGAAAATCGTCGTCGATGCGGCTCATGGCGCGGCCTACAACGTCGCGCCGAGCGTGTTTCACGAACTGGGCGCCGAAGTGTTTTCGATCGGCTGCAGCCCCGACGGCACCAACATCAACGCCGGCTTTGGTGCCACCGCGCCGGCCGCGCTGGTGCGCGCCGTCCACGAGCACCAAGCGGATTTCGGTGTCGCCCTCGATGGCGACGCCGACCGGCTCCAACTGGTCGATGCCGCCGGGCGCCTCTACAACGGCGACGAGCTGCTGTACGTGATGGTGGCCGACCGCCTCGCACAAGGCCAGGCGGTCCCGGGGGTCGTCGGCACCCTGATGACCAACCTCGCGGTCGAGACCGCGTTGCGACAGCGCGGCGTGGATTTCGTGCGCGCACGTGTCGGCGACCGCTACGTGCTCGAAGAACTGCTCGCCCGAGGCTGGACCCTGGGCGGCGAAGGCTCGGGGCACCTGCTGTCGCTGGACCGTCACACGACGGGCGACGGCATCATCAGCGCGCTGCAGGTGTTGCAAGCCGTCAGGCGCAGCGGCGTCGCGCTGTCCGATCAGTTGGGCTCTGTGGCGTTGTTCCCGCAGGTGATGGTCAACGTCAAGCTGCAGTCCGGGCTGGACTGGAAAAACCACCTGCCGTTGCAACGCGCCCAGCGAGAGATCGAAAAAGACCTCGGCATCTCGGGACGTGTGCTGATCCGCCCGTCGGGCACCGAGCCGGTGCTGAGGGTGATGGTCGAAGCCCGCGACGAGCGCACCGCGCGAAGCTGCGCCGATCGCCTGGCCTCCACCGTGCAGGTGTGATTACTTCTTGACCGGCGGCATCAGCACCCGGTCGACGATGTGCACGACGCCGTTCGACGCGGCGATGTCGGGCGTGGTGATCACGGCTTCCTCGACCGTGACGAACGTCCCGGATTTGTAGAGCGCGATCGGCGCTCCCTGAACGGTCTTGGTCGGCCCGTTCTTGACTTCGGCCGAAGTTACCGCGCCGGGCAGCACGTGGTAAGTCAGCACCGAGGTCAGCAATGCTTTGTCCTTGGACAGCGCCTCCAGCGTCTTCGCCGGGACTGCTTTGAAGGCGTCATCGGTCGGCGCGAACACCGTGTAGGGACCCGCGCCCTTCAACGTCTCGGTCAACCCGGCATCGTTGATCAGCTTGGTCAACGTGGACAACTGCGGAGTCGCTGCGGCGGTCTCGCTGATCGTCATCGGCGCCGGGCTGGTGGCGCAGCCACTGACGATGAGCGCAAGCAACGTGCTGACCATCAACATCTTCTTCATCTGCATCGAGTGCTCCTGGGTGGTTGGTGATGACGCGACCGACCGGAGTCGAGCGCTCCTGATTCATCGGACTTGCTTAAGTTATTGAAGATTTGTGACGGTGGCGTGAATACCGTGTGACGGTTTTGCCGGCGCAGGAGATGTGACTACAGAGTCATTCGATGTCACCTCAACGTCACAATCGGCCCATAAAGTCCAGTGCAAATCCGTTGACTGCCCTGTGTGGGTACAGAAAGGCTCGAACATGACTTTCACACTGAATCGAATCCTGGCCATCTCTGCTGCGCTTTTCGCGGCGTCTGGCACTTCTTTGGCGCAGGATGTGACCGGTGCCGGTGCCAGCTTTCCGGCGCCGCTGTACGCTAAATGGGCCGACGCCTACAACAAGGCGACGGGCGCTCGCGTCAATTACCAGTCTGTCGGCTCTGGCGCGGGCATGAAGCAGATTCGCGGCAAGACGGTCGATTTCGGCGCATCGGATGCGCCGTTGAAAGACGATGAACTGGCCAAGGACGGGATCGTCCAGTTCCCGACCGTGATCGGCGGCGTGATTCCGGTGGTCAACATCAAGGGCATCGCGCCAGGTCAGATCAAGCTGACGGGTCAGGCGCTGGGCGACATCTACCTCGGCAAGATCACCAAGTGGAACGATGCGGCCTTGACTGCGTTGAACCCGGGTGTTGCATTGCCCGATGCCGCGATCTCCGTGGTGCGCCGTGCTGATGGTTCGGGCACCAGCTTCATCTTCACCAACTACCTTTCGAAGGTAAACGCCGACTGGAAGGCCAAGGTCGGTGAGGGCACTGCGGTCAACTGGCCGACGGGCGCCGGTGGCAAGGGCAACGAAGGCGTCGCGGCGTTCGTCACGCGCCTGCCCAACTCGATCGGCTACGTCGAGTACGCCTATGTCAAGCAAAACAAGATGACGTACACCCAGTTGCAAAACCAGGCCGGCACCTTTGTCAGCCCCGATGCGGACAATTTCCAGGCCGCCGCCGCCGGTGCCGACTGGGCGAAGACTTTTTATCAGGTGCTGACCGACCAGCCCGGCAAGGATGCCTGGCCGATCACCGGTGCCACTTTCATCATGATGCACAAGGCACAGGACAAGCCGGCACAGGCGTCCAACTCGCTGAAGTTCTTCGAGTGGGGTTACGCCACCGGCGACAAAATGGCTGCCGAATTGGAGTACGTGCCCTTGCCCGACGCGGTGAAGGCATTGGTGCGCAAGCAGTGGGCCGAGATCAAGGACCCGGCCGGCAAGGCGATCGCCTACAAATAATCCGCCCCGCAGACTCGTTTTTGCCCCGGGGCACGGAGAAGCAACGAACGCCCCGTTTCTCTACATCGGAGACACCGTGGCCGCTACATTTCCCGCGTCCCCGTACGCCAAGAAGAACATGGAGCGGTCGGACCCGATGGGCAAACCTCCCGCGTCGCGTCGATCGTCTCCCTGGGTCGACAAGCTGTTTTCCGGCTTGGCCCATGGTGCTGCACTGCTGACCCTGGCGCTGCTGTTCGCGATCATCGGTTCGTTGGTCATCGGCGCTTGGCCAGCGATCTCCGAATACGGCCTGAGCTTCCTGTGGCGCAGCGAGTGGGATCCGGTCAAGAACAGCTACGGCGGGCTGGTCATGATCTACGGCACTCTGATGACTTCGTTCATCGCGCTGCTGATCGCGGTGCCGGTCAGCTTCGGCATCGCGCTGTTCCTCACCGAGTTGTCGCCGAACTGGCTGCGTCGGCCGTTGGGCGTGGCGATCGAATTGCTCGCCGCCGTGCCGTCGATCGTCTACGGCATGTGGGGCCTGCTGGTGTTCAGCCCCGTGCTGTCGGAGTACGTGCAACAGCCACTGCAAAGACTGCTGGTCGACGTGCCGATATTGCGTGAATTGGTGTCTGGCGCGCCGGTCGGCATCGGCATTTTGTCGGCCGGCATTATCCTCGCGATCATGATCATCCCGTTCATCGCCTCGGTGATGCGCGACGTGTTCGAGATCACTCCGGCGATGTTGAAAGAGTCGGCCTATGCGCTCGGCGCGACGACCTGGGAGGTCGTCTTCAAGATCGTATTGCCCTACACCAAGACCGGTGTCATCGGCGGCATCATGCTGGGCTTGGGGCGTGCCATCGGAGAAACGATGGCGGTCACGTTCGTCATCGGCAACTTCAACCAGCTGAACAGCTTGTCGCTGTTCGAAGCGGCCAACAGCATCACGTCGGCGTTGGCGAACGAGTTCGCCGAAGCCGGTGAAGGCCTGCATCAGGCGTCGCTGATCTACCTCGGGTTGGTGCTGTTTTTCATCACGTTCGTCGTGTTGTCGCTGTCGAAGTTACTGCTGTCGCGGCTGCAGAAAAACGAAGGGAGCCGCACATGAGCACGAGCCCCGCGTTGCAAGCGTCGCGCATCGCCAAACACAAGAGCCGAAAGACCGTTAACGCGGTCGCAATGGTGCTGTGCCTGAGCGCCATGGCCTTCGGTCTGTTCTGGCTCGCGTGGATCTTGATCGAGACGATTCGCTTGGGCATCGACGGCCTCACGCTGTCGATCTTCACCGAGATGACACCGCCGCCGCAGGCTGAAACCGGGGGCTTGTTGAACGCGATTTTCGGCTCGCTGGTGATGGTCGGTCTGGCCACGCTGCTGGGCACTCCGATCGGCGTGATGGCCGGTATCTATCTCGCCGAGTACGGCCAGAAGAGCTGGCTCGGAACGGCGACGCGTTTCATCAACGACATCTTGCTGTCTGCGCCGTCGATCGTGATCGGGCTGTTCATCTACACCGTGGTGGTGGCGCCGATGAAGTCGTTTTCGGGCTTTGCGGGTGTGCTGGCACTGGCGCTGATCGTGATTCCGGTGGTCATCCGCACCACGGAAAACATGCTGACGCTGATCCCGGGCGCGCTGCGCGAAGCGGCTTATGCGCTCGGCACGCCGAAGTGGAAGGTCATCTCGAGCATCACGCTGAAGTCGGCCCGCGCGGGCGTGATCACCGGTGTGCTGCTGGCCGTGGCGCGGATTGCCGGTGAAACCGCGCCGCTGCTTTTTACCGCGCTGTCGAACCAGTTCTGGTCGTCGAGCTTGGGCGAGCCGATGGCGAGCCTGCCGGTCACCATCTTCAAGTTCGCGCTCAGCCCGTACGAGAACTGGCAAAAGCTGGCCTGGGCAGGGGTGTTCCTCATCACGCTGGGGGTTCTCGCGCTGAACATCCTTGCGCGCGTTCTTTTCCGCAACAAGCATTGACGGCCGGAGGCCTGCACCATGGACAAGAAAGTCGACGTCTCCGTGACCGAGAAGATCAAGATCTCGGTGCGCAACCTGAATTTCTATTACGGAAAATTTCAAGCGTTGAAGAACATCAATCTCGAGCTGCCGGAGAAAAAAGTCACCGCCTTCATCGGCCCGTCGGGTTGCGGCAAATCGACGCTGTTGCGCACCTTCAACCGGATGTTCGAGCTGTACCCAGAGCAGCGCGCCGAAGGCGAAATCCTGCTCGACGGGCAGAACATGCTCGCTTCGAGTAACGACGTGTCGCTGATGCGGGCCAACGTCGGCATGGTCTTTCAGAAGCCGACACCGTTTCCGATGTCGATCTACGACAACATTGCTTTCGGCGTGAAGCTGTTCGAGACCTTGCCGCGCGTCGAGATGGACGAACGGGTCGAATGGGCGCTGAAGAAGGCGGCGCTGTGGAACGAAGTGAAAGACAAGCTCAATCAGAGCGGCTCCGGTCTGTCGGGTGGTCAGCAGCAGCGGCTGTGCATTGCGCGCGGCATCGCGATCAAGCCCGAGGTGCTGCTGCTCGACGAGCCGTGCTCGGCGCTCGACCCGATATCCACCGGCAAGATCGAGGAATTGATCCACGAGCTGAAGTCGGACTACACCGTGCTGATCGTGACCCACAACATGCAGCAGGCGGCGCGCAGTTCGGACTACACCGCCTACATGTACCTGGGCGATCTGATCGAGTTCGGCCCGACTTCGGAGCTGTTCATGAAGCCCAAGAAGAAGGACACCGAGGATTACATCACCGGAAGATTTGGTTGATATGAGCACTGCCCCATCAGGGAACCCGACATGACTGAAAAACACCTCTCCACGCAGTTCGACTCCGAGCTCAGCGGTATTTCGACCCGGGTGCTCGAGATGGGCGGGCTGGTCGAATCTCAGGTTGCGCAGGCGGTCTACGCGCTGACGCATTTCAGCTCTGAAACCGCGACGCAAGTGTTGGTGCTCGAAGAGACCGTCAACGCGATGGAAGTCGAGATCGACCGCGACCTCTCCAGCATCATCGCGCGCCGTCAACCCACCGCGCGCGACTTGCGGCTGCTGATCGCGATCAGCAAGACCATCGCCAACCTCGAACGCGTCGGCGACGAGGCCGCCCGCGTGGCCCGCACGGTGCAGCGGCTGATCAACACCGGCGTGTCGAGTCGGCTGCGACTGCCGGTGGCCGATCTGAAATTCGAGAGCGAGTTGGCCATCGCTCAACTGCGCAAGGCGCTCGATGCGTTTGCGCGGCTGGATGTCGAAAAAGCGGTGGAAGTTCTGAAGCAGGACGACCAGATCGACCAGGAATTCGAGGGCCTGATGCGCAAGCTGATCACCTTCATGATGGAAGACCCGCGCACGATTTCATCGAGCATCGACCTGGTGTTCGTTGCCAAGGCGATCGAGCGTGTCGGCGACCACGCCAAGAACCTCGCCGAGCAGATCATCTACATCGTCAAGGGCACCGATGTCAGGCACAACTCTGTGGCCGACGTCGAGACCATGGTGCGATGAATCACCCAACAAGGAGTCAAGAATGAGTCGAGTTCTGGTGGTCGAGGACGAATCAGCAATCGCCGAGCTGATTTCCATCAACCTGCGCCATGCGGGATACGACGTGACCATTGCGGCCAATGCCGATCAGGCGCAAATCGAGGTCGACGGCGTTTTGCCCGACCTGATCGTCCTCGATTGGATGTTGCCCGGGCAGTCGGGGCTGGTGCTGGCCAAGCGCTGGCGAGGTCAGGCGCGCACGCGCGAGTTGCCCATCATCATGTTGACCGCGCGCGCCGAAGAGGGCGACATGATCTCCGGCCTCGACGCCGGTGCGGACGACTACCTGACCAAGCCTTTTTCCACCAACGAGCTGTTGGCGCGCATTCGTGCGGTGCTGCGCCGCAAGGCGCCCGAAGCCCTCGACACGCTGGTCGATGTGGCCGGCTTGAAGCTCGATCCGGCGACCCGTCGGGTGTCGCGCGAAGACCGCGAGGTGCGTATCGGGCCGACCGAGTTCCGCTTGCTGCACTTCTTCATGACGCACCCGGAGCGGGTTCACAGCAGGGCGCAGTTGCTCGACCGGGTGTGGGGCGACCATGTGTTCATCGAGGAGCGCACGGTCGACGTCCATGTGAAGCGTTTGCGCGAAGCGCTGGAGCCGGTGGGTTGCTCGCGCATGATCGAGACCGTGCGTGGTGCCGGCTACCGGCTGACCCAGCAGGTTCAAGCGCTGTCGACGTGACCGCAGTGACGATGAGCGCATGAGCTGGATCCTGCCGCGCTTGTTTGCTGCCGCCTTGAGTGTCTTGCTCGCCGGTTCGCTTGGCTGGTTGTTGGGCGGCGCCTGGCAACTGCCGGTGCTCGGCACGCTCATCGGTTCGCTGGTGGGTGCGGTGGTCTATTCATCGATCGATGCATTGCGCGGCGGTCGTTTCATGCGCTGGCTGCAGCGCAGCGACGGTGGTGCCGCGCCGCGCGACACCGGCTTTTGGGGCGAGGTGGGCTACCGAGTCGAGCGGTCCACGCGCGAGCTCGAGACCCAGATCGACACCCAACAAACGCGACTCGATCAATTCCTGTCTGCGATCGAGGCGTCGCCCAATGGCGTGATGCTGCTCGACGGGAACGACCAGATCGTGTGGTGCAACTCGGTGGTGGCCGACCACTTCGGACTCGATCCGCAGCGCGACCGCTTGCAGCCGATCACCAACCTCGTGCGCGCGCCGAATTTCGTGGCGTACCTGCAGGCCGGTGTGTTCGTCGAATCGGTGAGCTTCCCCGGCCCCGGCTCGCGCGGCACGGTGTCGGTGTTGATCCGGCCTTATGGCGACGGCATGAAGCTGATCCTGTCGCAAGACATCACCGAGCGCGAACGCAACGACAGCATGCGGCGCGGCTTCGTCGCCAACGTGTCGCACGAGATTCGCACGCCACTGACGGTGCTGTCGGGTTTCATCGAAACCATGGGCAGCCTGCAATTGACCGAGGTCGAGCGGCGCCGGGTCATCGAGCTGATGGCGCAGCAGGCGCAGCGCATGCAGCACCTCGTCGGCGATTTGCTGACGCTGGCGCAACCCGAAGGCAGCCCGCGGCCCGCGTCGGACCGGTGGGTGTCGGTGCATCAATTGCTGACGCAGGTGCATGCCTCGGCAGAGGCGCTTTCGGCCGGTCGTCACACGCTGGTGTGCGGCAGTTTGTCGGCGACCGGCGCAGCCAGCGACTCGATTGCGGGCGCCGAGCAGGAACTTCACAGTGCCATTGCCAACCTGGTCAACAACGCCATTCGCTACACGCCGGCCGGCGGAACGGTGCACGCGCTGTGGTCGATACGCGGCGATGGCGTCGGCGAGCTGGAGGTGCGCGACACCGGCATCGGCATTGCCAAAGAGCACCTGCCGCGGTTGACCGAACGCTTTTATCGCGTCGACGGCAGCCGTTCGCGAGACACCGGAGGCACCGGGCTCGGGCTGTCGATCGTCAAACATGTCGTGCAGAGGCACGGCGGGGAACTTGAGATTCGCAGCGAACCGGGCCAGGGCTCCAGTTTCAAGCTGGTGTTTCCGGCGGCGCGCGTGCGTGCGGCGGTGCTGTCTCAGGACGTGATGGAGGCAGATGGGGTCCGCCAGGCATCGGCCGAGGATGCGCCGATCGGCATCACGTGAACGGACGCTGACCGGACGCTGACCGGAGGTCGGGTCGAGTGCGGTTACCGACCGGCGGCCGGATCGTTGCGTTGCTGACGGCGGTAGATCACCGTCCATTCTGTGCGGTCTGTGGGTCGGGATTCACGCGCCAGCCGGACCCAGCCGACCGGTGCGGTGCGCTTGCCCTTGCGGGCCTCGATTTGCAGCAAGTAATCGCACGACGTGCTGGCCGCGCTGCCGACGCCATCGACACGAAAACCGCCGAAGTATTCGAGTGCGGCTTGCAAGCTGCGCTGGATGCGCGGTGTCGCGATGCACGCGTTCTTGGGCACGTGCATCGCCACGCGGTCAACCAAGGGCCGCAGGCTGCGGGCGTAGTCCAGCACCGGCAGCATCAAGGTCATCAACAGCAGCCAGCACAAGGCCACACCGCTGGCCGGCAACACCAGGCTCTTCCACATCGCGTACTGGTTGCGTCCGGTGCGCCATCGAACCAGCCACACCCAGGCCAGGCTGCCCGCCGTGGCGAGCACCAGGGCCAACACAGAAAACTCCGACGTGAACCCGGGAGCCAGCTTCACCACGTTTTGCCCCGGGCGCGCCGGGATGCCGATTTGCAGCGAGGCATAGATGATCCAGACCGCGATCGCGCACACGCTGAAGAAAAACACCGAAAACCAGTCGACCGCCGCAGCGGTGCTGCGCTTGAACGTCGGCAACGCAAACGCGGCCAGCAGGGCCCAGGCGGGCAATGACAGCATCAAGACCCGATCCACGCCACCGCCGATGACGCTGGCCACTGCGGTGACCAGTGCGCAACCCAGCGGCACGGCGATGTGGCGGTTCAGCACATGGCGACGCCATTGCCACAGCGTCCACAACGCCATCGGCCAGGCCGGCCACAGGAACCACAACCACTGCCGCGGAACCGCGAGCACCTGATCGATCGCCCGGTAGTTTCCGACCTGCCAGGCCCAGAGTCCGAACACCGTGGCCATCGCAGCCGTCAGTGTCGTCGCAGCGGCGACCCAGGGCGCGAAGCGCCGCACCAGCGGGTAGTCGGACCGAACGCAGATACCGATGCCCACCAGCCCCAAGGCCAATGCGATGCTGGGAGCGCCGCTGGCCGCCAGGGCCGGCAGGCCGATCATCACCGCGACCTTCGGGCGCGATCCGCGGAACGGGCTGGCCGCCAGTGCGTAGATGAACAGCGCGACGCAGGCGAGCTGTGCCAGCTCAGGCGTCGTCTCGTGCCCCAGTTGCAGCAGGCCCAGCGTCGCGATCAGTGCGAGCAGCGCGCCATCGGCCATCGTCCGTGCGTAGTCGACCGGGTCGGCTTCGCCACCAAAGGCGAACGGCAGGGGCTGAGCCGCTTCGGTGCGCGCCAGGTGGTAGGCTGCATACCAGGTCAGCAGCAGAACCGACACCAGCAGCATCGCGAATGGGATGCGCGCCGCCAGCGCGGGATCGACCCAGGGGCCGAGCAGGCGGATGAAAGCGGCACCCAGCCAGTACGGCAGCGGCGACGGGTCGGCTGCCACGCCGCCGACGGTGGGCAGCCACCACGACGACCGGCCCTCGGCCATGCTGACCATGTAGCCGAAGGCCGTCACATCGGCATTGCGCCACGGATCGCGACCGAACAATCCCGGCAGCACATAGGCGGCGCAGAACAGCAGCAGTGCCCAGCGCGGCAGGCGCTGCACGGCACGCTGGGACACCAGAGCGGGGTTCAGTGAGGAGTTGACCATCCAAAAAAAAGGCAGCCGAGGCTGCCTTTCTGAACGTTCAGGCGGGTTGCCCGGATTACTTTTTCAGGTGCGCAAACTTGTTGCGGAACTTCTCGACACGGCCGCCCAGCGAGTCGATGCTCTTTTGCGTGCCGGTGTAGAACGGATGCGATTCGCTGGTGGTTTCCAACTTGAACAGCGGCATCTCGCGGCCATCGTCCAGCTTGATGGTTTCCTTCGCCGTGGCGCACGAGCGCGTCACGAACTTGAAACCGTTGGACAGATCGACGAAACAAACGTCGCGGTAGGTGGGGTGAATGCCGTCTTTCATGGAAACCTCAGTGCAGTGTTGCGGGAGCCACATCGAAACCTTCGATGCACTTGCCGATAGGAGGAAAGCCTCAAATTATAAGTCGGGTCGGCTCGTCTGACGAGCCGGACGCGACTCAACCACCGCGGCGCATCATGTCGAAGAAGTCGTGGTTGGTCTTGGTGGACTTCATCTTGTCGAGGATGAATTCCATCGCCTCGATCTCGTCCATCGGGTACAGCAGCTTGCGCAGGATCCAGGTCTTTTGCAGGATTTCCGGCTTCAGCAGCAGCTCTTCGCGACGCGTGCCCGATTTGTTGAGCAGGATCGACGGGTAGACGCGCTTCTCGGCCATGCGGCGATCCAGGTGGATTTCGCAGTTGCCGGTGCCTTTGAATTCTTCGTAGATCACCTCGTCCATCCGGCTGCCGGTGTCGACCAGCGCGGTGCCGATGATGGTGAGCGAGCCGCCTTCTTCGATGTTGCGCGCCGCGCCGAAAAAGCGCTTGGGCCGCTGCAATGCGTTCGCATCGATGCCGCCGGTCAGCACCTTGCCGCTGGATGGCAGCACGTTGTTGTAGGCGCGGGCCAGGCGCGTGATCGAGTCGAGCAGGATCACCACGTCCTTCTTCATCTCGACCAGGCGCTTCGCGCGCTCGATCACCATCTCGGCGACCTGCACGTGGCGCTGAGCAGGCTCGTCGAAGGTCGAGCTGATGACTTCGCCGCGCACGGTGCGCTGCATCTCGGTCACTTCTTCCGGGCGTTCGTCGACCAGCAGCACGATCAGGTGCGCTTCGGGGTAGTTGGCGACCAGCGCATGCGCCAGGTTTTGCATCATCACGGTCTTGCCGCTCTTGGGCGCGGAGACGAGCAGGGCGCGCTGGCCTTTGCCCAGCGGCGCGATCAGGTCGATGATGCGGCTGGTGATGTTCTCTTCACCCTTGATGTCGCGCTCGAGCTTGAACTGCTCCTTGGGGAACAAGGGTGTCAGGTTCTCGAACATGATCTTGTGCTTGCTCTCCTCGGGCGTCACGCCGTTCACGCGGTCGACCTTGACCAGCGCGAAGTAACGTTCACCGTCCTTGGGCACCCGTACTTCGCCTTCGACGTTGTCGCCGGTGTGCAGGTTGAAGCGCCGGATCTGGCTCGGCGACAGGTAGATGTCGTCTGTAGAAGCCATGTAGCTGGCCTCGATGCTGCGCAGGAAGCCGAAGCCGTCGGGCAACACTTCGAGCACGCCGTCGCCGAAGACCTGCTCGCCGGCCTTGGCGCGCTTTTTCATGATCGCGAACATCAGCTCCTGCTTGCGCAGGCGCTGCACGTTCTCGATCTCCAGCTCCTCGCCCATTTTCAGGAGCTCGGCAATCTGCTGGGCTTTCAGTTCGGACAGGTGCATGCGGGGTGGCCTCGGGCCAATGCGGGCGGCTCACGCGGCCTTGGAACAAGGCACAGGCCGCGGGCACAGCGGGCAGACAGGTTTTGGATCGGCGCCGAAGCCGCGCAGGGTGCGTGGTGGCGAATCAGACGCCGGCTGCCTCGATCATGTCGCTCGGCAGCCAGCGTTGATGGAGATTATAGATGACCGTCGAGGAAGGCGGTCAACTGGGCCTTGGACAGTGCGCCCACCTTGGTGGCGGCCAGCTCGCCGCCCTTGAACAGCATCAGCGTCGGGATGCCGCGAATGCCGAATTGCGCAGGCACCTCGCGGTTCTCATCGACGTTCATCTTGGCGATCTGCAGGCGGCCGTCGTAGTCCTTGGACACCTCGTCCAGGATCGGGGCGATCATCTTGCAGGGGCCGCACCATTCG
>JANMTL010000141.1:0-2388 GCA_031390425.1 Rhizobacter sp. | reverse complement strand
ATAAAGCGCATGCCATGGGATGGCGACCGACGCGCCGCCGCTAAAAGGAGTCAGCATCACGTAGCGCGTCTGGTGTGTCTTCGCATCCAGCAAGATACCTTCCACCGTGCCCATCGATTCCCCGTCGACTGTAACGACCTGGCACCCCTGCAGCAGCTCGGTCGCCGCCGAGTCGCGTGCATCAATCCAGACAAACCGAGCCGGCCCTCGCGTGGCCGGCACACTGGTCAATCCGCTGGTGTGTCGCATGGTCAGGAAGCCGCGTGAGGTTAACTGCGGGCGCGTTCGTTTGCTGCCGTGTCCGCCTCATCGGCACCATCGGTCCATGTCACCCGTCGCGCTCCTACCGCGCCCAGAATGCCCCCTCCTATACCAAGCAGAAGCGACAAGGCAGCACCCAGGAAAACGGTCCACGCGGCGCTGCCGGCAGTTTGCATCGCCCGGTTCGCCGTGGTCCTTGCCTGTGGTGACGCCTGCTGCGGCGAGCCGGTCAGGATCAGCGCCTGATCGACGACAGTGGCGGCACGCGCCTGGCCGGCACCCATCGAGCCGGTCATCAGGCTGATCGCCTGGTCGCGCCGGCCTGCCTGTATATGTTGCTGCAACGCGTGCAGGGTAGCGGGGTCGACGTCTGCACCGAGCTGTCCACGCAGCATGGCGGCCATCGGCGATTGGCCGCCGTCGGCGCCGGCAGCACTACCGGCCGCCACGCTCAGGTTATTGAAGATCCCGCTCAGCGCCGCACCGCCGGCCGAAGTCGCCAAGGCGGCAAACAGCAGCGTGGTAACAGCCCACGACACCACGCCATGCAACAGGCCGTCGGCTTTCCGTTTCAACCCCGACATGCGAGCCGACACATAGCCGCCGATAAACGCGGCGATCAGCATGCTCACACCAGCCCACAATAGCGGTCCGCTGCCAACCGTTTCACCCTGCGTCACGTCGGTCGATGACAAACCGGTTGCCACGCCAAACAGGCTGAGTATCAATTGCACCGATACTCCCACAGCCACACCCGCGATCACCGCGCTCCACCGTATCGCGGAGAACATCGGCGCGCGGCGAGGATAGCTGCCGAAACCTCCGAGCGCCGACTCCGAATAACGACTCCTGGGATCAAGTTGTACGGTAGCCATGTTGATGCTCCTTCCTGAGTTGATTGAGAAAACGTTGCGCCTCGAACTGCCTGCATCTTAACAAGGCGAGGCAACATCCATGCCCATCCGGGACGAAACTGCTCCTTCTCTGCATTCCGTCCCGTATCGCAAGTTTGATTCACCTTCAATGGAAAGATTGCAGTTCACGCTTGCAAAAACAAGCGTGGCTTAAGGAAACTGCTGAACCCCGCTGCAAGCGGCGACTTGCAACGATAGCGGCCTGTGTCTCACGAATCAATAGCGCTCGACGATGCCGCCGGCAACGCGAACCCGGTCGCCGGCACCTACCGCCGGAAACGCTTCCTGGGTGTAGGCCTGCAGCGATCCGTCATCCATGCGGACCGTCACGCGATAGACCTGATCGTCCCGACGCGCATTCTTTTGCATTTGGTGGCCAACATAGGCGCCGCCGGCCGCACCGGCAACCGTCGCGACCGTATTGCCCGTGCCTTTGCCAACCTGGTTCCCCACAACGCCACCGACTACCGCGCCCGCCACTGCACCCAGACCAATCCCGGTGTCTTGCTTGCCCACAACTTCAACTGACTTGACCACCCCATAACCGGATACGGCTCTGCTGCCACTCGTGCTAACCGTCGAGGCGCCGGCCGGGGACACCGGTGTCGAAGTGGAAGTGCTGCCGCAACCAATGAGGGACAGCGACAGCACCGCAACGATTCCTGCGCCACTCAATGATGTTGGTGTAATCGTCCACATATTTATCTCCTGTAAATTGTTGGGTTTTCTCCTTGCAAGTTCCGTCATGCAGCAACCGTGCCAGTCTTGTATGTTTTCCCCCACGAGAATCTGCCTGCTGGGTAGGTTGTACGACGGGCGCGGGATATATTGTTCTGCGATTGTAGTTCTTACTCGCGCATCGTGGCGCAATGCGCCGGCGAGAAGTGCAAACGCTCGTCCCATCAGAGAAAAATACACTATTTGTGTACGAATCGATGTTTTATGCACTTGCAGTCAACGTGTGGCCTCTTCAGTCATTAGTTTGTGACGTGACAAGCCTGAAACACAATTGACGGCCGTTCGAGTGAGTTTGCATAGTGCGGGCAACGACCCGTCGTGCTCGCCTTCCTTCTCTCGAACGACGGCAGCCTCCGCTCGTACCGGGGTCATCGTCGGGAGGTTGTTCTTCGCATGCCACTCCAAGCAGGAGCAGCGCGCAGGCGAGCCAACGTGGATGCATGGAACCTCCGGATTCAAGCAAAGGCTGCCGTCG
>JANMTL010000113.1:0-10148 GCA_031390425.1 Rhizobacter sp. | reverse complement strand
CGACGGCCAACAAACCGAGCCGGTCTTCGACAGCGTCAACTTCGGCATCAACAAGGGCGAGTTCGTCTGCATCATCGGCCACTCGGGCTGCGGCAAGACGACGATCCTGAACGTGCTGGCCGGCCTCGACCAGGCCACCAGCGGCAACGTCTTCATGGACGGCCGCGAGGTCGCCGGTCCCAGCCTGGAACGCGGCGTGGTGTTTCAGGGCCACGCGCTGATGCCGTGGCTGTCGGTGCGGCAAAACATCGGCTTCGCGGTGCGCAGCAAGTGGCCACAATGGAGCGCGGCGCAGGTCAAGGCGCATGTCGAAAAGTACGTCGCCCTGGTCGGCCTGACCCCGGCCATCGACAAGAACCCGGCGGCGCTGTCGGGTGGCATGAAGCAGCGGGTCGGCATCGCGCGCGCGTTCGCGATCGAGCCGAAGATGCTGCTGCTCGACGAGCCGTTCGGTGCGCTCGATGCGCTGACGCGCGGCACCATTCAGGACGAACTGCTGCGCATCTGCGCCGAGACGCACCAGACGGTGTTCATGATCACGCACGATGTCGACGAGGCGATCCTGCTCGCCGACAAGATCCTGCTGATGAGCAATGGGCCGCAGGCGCGCGTGGCCGAGATCGTGCGCAACACGATGCGCCGCGACCGCCAGCGCGCATCGCTGCACCACGACCCGCAGTACTACCGCATCCGCAACCACCTGGTCGATTTCCTGGTCGCGCGCTCGAAGGACTTGTCGCATGGGCGGGCACCGGCCATGCCGCCGGTCGTTGAGCCCGGGCTTGTCGCCTGAGATCAGCCGAAGTGCCACCAGCCCGCCCCTCACCCTGACCTCTCCCCGAAGGGAAGAGGAGAAATTCACCCCGCTAATACAAGGAGCATTCATGAACCGCAACGACGTCACCGAAATGATCATCGAGGCCAAGGTCAAGAAGGGCATCAAATGGGAAGACGTGGCCAAGAAGGTCGGCCTCAGCAAGGAGTGGGTCACCGCCGGCTGCCTGGGCCAGATGACCTTCGACGCCAAGCAGGCCAAGGTCATCGCGAAGACGTTCGGCCTCGACGCCTAGGCCGAGAAGTGGCTGCAAGTGGTGCCGTACAAAGGATCGCTGCCGACGAGCGTGCCGACCGATCCGCTGATCTATCGTTTCTATGAACTCGTGAGCGTCTACGGCACAACGTTCAAGGAACTGATCCATGAGGAATTCGGCGACGGCATCATGAGCGCGATCGACTTCAAGATGGACCTGACGCGCGAGCCGAACGCGGCCGGCGACCGGGTCAGCATCGTGATGTCGGGCAAGTTCCTGTCTTACAAAACGTACTGAGGTCCGCCATGAGCGAATCGCGTCCCCCGCTGCCGCCGTACACCGCCGAGACCGCGCGCCAGAAGGTGCGCATGGCCGAGGACGCGTGGAACTCGCGCGATCCGGATCGCGTGGTCGGCGTCTACACCGAAGACACCCGCTGGCGCAACCGCGCCGAGTTCCCGGTCGGCCGCGCGCAGGTGAAAGAGTTCTTGCAACGCAAGTGGGCGCGCGAGTTGGAGTACCGGCTGATCAAGGAGCTGTGGGCCTTCGACGGCGCGCGCATCGGCGTGCGCTTCGCCTACGAATTCCACGACGACTCGGGCCAGTGGTTTCGCAGCTACGGCAACGAAAACTGGCAGTTCAACGAGCACGGCCTGATGATGCGGCGCTACGCCAGCATCAACGATCTGCCGATCCGCGCCGAAGACCGCCTGTTCCACTGGCCGCTCGGTCGCAGGCCCGACGACCACGCCGGCTTGAGCGACCTCGGGCTCTGACTGCCGCGCAACCCAGCGCGCCGCGTGCACGCGACACGCGGCACTATTTCAAGATGCTGAACAGGTTTGAGAAGCTGTCGGTCCACGGCGTGAAGCCGGGGCGCGGCCGCAGCGGCTCACCGCCTTGCAGTTGCGCCGACAACGCAGTCGCGCGCTCGGGGCTCATCATCAGCACCCAGCTGGTGCGGCGGCAGTACAGGTCCTTGTCATCGGGCTCCAGGTCGTGGATCAAAGCCGTCTTGCCGTAGTGCTGCGCGGCAGCGGCCATCACCGGCTTCAGGTCGAGGTAGCGGTTGGTGATGTGAAAGGCCAGCAGACCGTCGGGCTTGAGTTGGCCGAAATAGGTCTGCATCGCTTCCAGCGTCAGCAGGTGCGCAGGAATCGAGTCGCCCGAAAACGCGTCCATCACGAGGAGATCGAAGTGCTGCGGCGCATCGCGCTCCAGCATCAGACGCCCATCGCCGAGCACCGGAGTGATTTTCGCGGCACTGTCGGACAAAAAGGTGAAGTCGCTGCGCGCCAGCTCGAGCACCTGTTCGTTGATCTCGTAGATGCGCATCTGGTCGCCTGTGCGCCCGTAGGCCGCGAGCGTGCCCGCGCCGAGGCCGACGATGCCGATGTGCAGTGACGGGTGCGATGGCTGCAAGCTGCGGATCGCGCGGCCGATGCCGGATTTCTCGCAGTAGTACGCTGTCGGCTGCTTGCGATGCGCCGTGTCCATGAACTGCTCGCCGTGGTTGATGCGGCCGTGCACCATCTTGCGCTTCGCACCGAGCACGTCGTCGGTGACATCGTCGATGCGCAACTGGCTGTAGAAGTTGCGCACCACCTTGCTGTAGCCCTGCACGTACTCCAGCGAAATCTGGGTCAGTCGCCAGCCGTAACCCAGCAATGCGATGACCAGCACGACGCGCCACACGGTGCGCAGATCCCGCCACAGCACCACGACGACCAGCGCCGCGCACAGGAACAAGCCGATCGGCAACTCGAAGTACGCGGTGAACACCGACGGCGCCACCAGGCCCACCAGCAGCCCGCCGAGTGCACCGCCGATCGACAGCATCAAATAGAACAGCGTCAAGTAGCGCACCGGTGGCTTGCGTCGCACCAGCTCGCCGTGGCAGACCATGCAGAAGACGAACAGCGAGGCGCAGATCAGCGTGATCAGCACCGGCACCACCATGCCGCTGTCGAGCACCCGGTCGAGCGCGATGAACGCCAGCGGCAGCGCAGCCAGAAACAGCGGCCGCACGTAGTAGCGCGGCGCGTCGAAGCACAGGATGAAGCTGAGCAGGTAAATGCTGAGCGGTGCGATCCACAAAAACGGCACCGGCGCCACGTCTTGCGTCAGGTGCCGCGTCATCGCCAGCAGCAGCATCGACGCGGTGGCGGCCAGGCCGATCCACAGCAGGCATTCCCGCCAGCCGGGGTGCGCGGCATCTTCGGCTTCTACTGTCGCGTCGGCCACTGCTGGTGACACTGTCAGAGACATTCGTCGTCGCGTAAAGAACGCCGTCACAAGACAGGTCGCCACAAACGCCACATAGGTCGCCGACCACAGCGTCGCCTGCGTGCCGACCGGCAGCACCGGCTCGACCAGCACCGGGTACGACAGCAGCGCCAGCATCGACGCCAGGTTCGACAGCGCGTACAGCCGGTACGGCTTGGCACCGGCACCCGAGGCAAGGGCGGCGGGCTGGAACGAGCGCGCATACCAAGTCTGCATCAGCGGCCCGGTGGTCGAGAGCATCAGGTAAGGCGCGCCGACCGCAATCGCCAGCACCGCCAGCACGCTCAGGCCGGGGTCCAGCGTCGAGCCTTTCCAGGCCGGGTCGGCCGCGACCGGCAGCATCGCCAGGCTCAGCAGCAGCAAGGCGCCGTGCACCAGCGGCTGCTTTCGCGCGGCGACTTTTTCGTGCAGCCAGTGCACATAGGCATAGCCCAGCAGCAGCTCGACCTGGAAAAACACCAGGCACACGCTCCACACCGACGACGCCCCGCCGAACCACGGCAGGATCATCTTCGCCACGATGGGCTGGATTTGAAAGAGCAGGAAAGCGGAGAGGAAAACAGTCGTCGCGAAAAGGGCCATCGGTCGAGGATAACAAGGCGCCGTGCAGCGCCCGGGTCGGCACCAGCGCCCAGACCGGAACCCAGACCAGCGTCAAAGATGCGGACGCCCATCGGTTTCGACCTGCCGATTTATACCCCTCCGACGGGGGTGGCTTTGCCTTCCAGAACATGTTTTCATCACGGCCGATCGGAGCTGCAACGGCGCACGCAATGCCGTTGTTCTTCGCGTCGAACCGACACCCGCTGCGCCCCGCAGGCGGTGCTTGCTGGATGGAGCAGGCACCGATGGTGACAAGCCCCCGAAACCCCCCACAACCTGTTTGAGGAAACCACATGACGACCCAGTTCACCACCACCGCCCGCCGCAACCTCCTGTCTGCGGCCATCGCCAGTGCCTGCCTGTTCGTGGCTTCGGCCGCGTCAGCCGTGCCGACCAACCCGGCCAACGACTGCGCCGGCCTGCCGAGCAGCGCCACCCTCGAAACCGCGCTGAAGGCCGTCGTGCCCGCCGGTGCCGGCGGCTCGGGCGCGACCAACGGCGGGCTCGATTTCCCGATGTGGGCCACGGTCGTCAACCGCTATGGCGTGGTCTGCGCGGTCGCCACGTCGGGCACCGCCGCCGACGACGCCTGGCTCAACAGCCGCGTGATTTCGGCCCAGAAGGCCTACACCGCCAACGGCTTCAGCCGCCCCACCTTCGCGCTGTCCACCGCCAACCTGTTCACGCCGACGCAAAACGGCAACTCGCTCAACGGCTTGCAGTTCAGCAACCCGGTCGATCCGCGCGTGGTCTACCGCGGTGACCCGACCCAGTACGGCACCACCGCCGACCCGATGCTCGGCCTGAAGCCGGGCGGCATCAATGTGTTCGGCGGCGGCGTCGGTCTGTACAGCGCCGGCGGCAAGCTCGGCGCGGTCGGTGTCAGCGGCGACACCTCGTGCGCCGACCACAACATCGCCTGGAAGCTGCGCAACAAGCTCGCAACAGGCGGCTTCGGCGGCGTGACCGTGGCCAACCGCGTGCCCGGCGGCGTGCGCGCGGCGCAGGTCGGCTCCAGCAACCAGCCGGTGGCAGCAGCGGGCGACGACGGCATCATGTACGGCAACACCGGCTTCCAGCATGCCGACTGCGGCAACAACGAAAAGAACGTCGCTCTGCCTGCGGTGACGAATTGAGGGAGGCCGCGATGGACTCCCCTATCAACCCCTTTCGCCGTGACACTGCGGCGCGTTGGCGGAGCCGGTTCGGCACGCTGCGGGCCGCTGCGCTCGTGACGACGCTCGCGACAACGCTGGTCGGCTGCGGCGGCGACGATTCGGAGGACACGCCCGGCCCGTCGCTGACGCAAGCGGTGCCCACCGCACAGCAGATCGCCCGCGCCCAGACCACGCTCGACGGCACCGTGGCTGCCAACGACAGCATCGCGGCCAAGCAGGTCGCGCTCGATGCCGATGCCGACAAGGCGCCCGACTGATCGATCGACGGCGCGGTCGTGAGACCCGGGCCGGGAGGCGAGCGCTTCCCGGCCCGTTTTTGTTGGGCAACCGTTCAAGGCTGTGCGGCGCTGGCGCTACGTGCGTCGCGGGCCTGTTTCGCCAGCGTTTGCCGGGCGCGCATCTCGGCCTCGGCGGCTTGAAATTCGCGCAGCGCCGCGTCTTTTTGGGCTTGACGCTGCGCCGCTGAGGTGGCCGCCAACGCCGCCCGCTCGGCGGCCTCAGCCGATCGAAGCAGCGCGTTGCGCACCCGCTCGACCTCGGCCGCCTGCGCCTTCGAGACGGCTTGCGCTTCGCTTAAACGCACCACCGACAGCCCGACGATTACCGCAGCACCGAGCGCACATCCGGCCATCAGCAGCCGACCGACGACGCGCCGGTTCATGACCCCCTCGGCACCAGCACCCACACGCGCAGCGGCTGCTTCATGCGGCCGGCCTGCTGCTCGGCAACCTCGCCCCAGCCCCAGAAGTAGTCGATGCGCACCGCACCGGTGATCGCGCTGCCGGTGTCTTGCGCCATCACGATGCGGCGCAGCGGCGTGTTCGACAGCGGCTCGGTGGTGTCGAGCCACAGCGCGGTGCCGTAGGGGATGCTGGTCGGGTCGATCGCCACCGAGCGGCCCGGTGTCAGCGGCACCGCCTGCGCGCCGCGCGGGCCCACGGTCGCATCGGGCAGCGGTTCCTCGCGGAAAAACACCACCCGCGGGTTCGACCACAGCAGCTCGTTGACGCGCTGCGGGTTCAGTTGCGCCCAGGCCTTGATGCCGGGCCACGAGGCCTGGTCGGCGCGCAGCTCGCCCTGCTCGATCAGCCAGCGTCCGACCGATTTGTACGGATGATCGTTGTGGCCGGCGAAGGCCACTCGAACGACCGATCGAGCACCGTCGGTCGACGCCAGCAGCAGGCGGCCCGAGCCCTGAATCTGCAAGATCAGCAAATCGAGCGGATCGGCCAGATAAGCCAATTCGCGTCCCCGCAGGCCGGCCTTTGCCGACGGCAGCGTGTCGAGCTGCTGACGCGTCCAGTACGGCTTGCGGCCCGCCAGATCCAGCGGCACGGCATGCAGCGGCACGCGAAATCGCTCACGCGGCGTGCGGCTGGCTTCGATCAGCGGCTCAAAGTAGCCGGTGGCGAGCCCCTGCGTGACGCCGTCCAGCGACTCGATGCGAAACGGTTGCAGACGCGCCTGCAGCCAGGTGCGTGCAGCGACATCGTCGGCCACAACCGTGCGGCGCGCCTCGTCGCAGATGCCCGCCCAACCCGCCGCCGGGCGCTCGCAGCCGCGCAGCAACGCAGGCCACAACTCGGCGGTGCGGTCGGCGTCCCAGCCCGGCAGGTCGGCCCAGCGGGCAGGCACCCAGCGGGCTCGGCCACGGACCACAGCGCCTTCGGCTGAAGGCGACTCGGTGGAAGCGGGCACTTCCGGCCGTGTCCCCGGAGGGGTCGATGGTGCGGGCGCAGTGGTTCTCGTCGGCGGGCTGGAGCAACCGGCCAGCACACCTAAAATCGCGCACGCTGAAACGAGGAACCGTGTCATGTGGCTGTTGATTTTGGAAGCGTTCGGCGCCATGGCGGTGTTGGCGCTGATCGTCTGGTGGACGATGTTCTCGGGCCGCAAGAACGGCGAGCGCGACGGCGCGGATTCACAACACTGAACACCCGACCGCCGGCGCGGCGTTTCAAGGTCCCGCCGACTGCTTCGGCGGCAGCACGAACGAGCCGGGGTGGCTGCGCAGGCGCCTGAAGATGGCCTGCCGGATGCGGCTGCGGTCGGCCAGCCGGATGCCGCGGGAGCGCATCGCGACCTTGAAGGCGAGGAAAAAACTCACCGTCAGGTTCAGCACGCCGGTCACCGCGATGCCGGCCACGCACCACCAGAACGGCGCGGTTTGCAGCACCGACAGGCCGTGCGCGGCAGCCGCCGCGGCGAGCTGGCCGGTCGACAAGGTGACGTGCCGCACCTCGATCGGCAGGCCGAAGAACAGTGCCACCGCGGGCACGATGCCCAGCATCAGCCCGAGCGAGATGTTCGACGCGTAACCCGAAATGTTGGCGCGCCAGTAAGCCGCCCAGCGCTGCGCGCGGGCCGCGCCCAGCCGCGTCACGATGCGCGGGTTCCACGCGATCGCGCTGTCGAGCCGATGCCACACGAACCAGTTCTCGACCCAACCGGCGATCAGCGAGCTGGCGAACAGCAGGCACCCGGTGAACGCGGCGAACAAGGCGGTGGGGCCGAGCAAGGTGATCGCATCGAACACATGCTCGGCATCGCGACCTTGCACCAGCGGGGCGCCGAACAGCGCCTGCCAGCCCCATTGCACCAGCAACACCAGCGGGATCACCGCCGCCAGGTTGCCGAAGATGCCGGCCGCCTGAGAACGGATCAGGTGCGCCACCTCGTCGACGAAACGTTCGACGGCTGCGTCGTCGGCCACGTCGCTGAGCTTTTCGGCGAGCGCCGGTGCCGTCATCGCGGGCTGCTTGGTCGCCACCGTGAAATGCAGAACGTGAACGATGACGAAGCTGATGGCGTAGTTCATGCCGGCCCAGAAGCCGCCCCAAAACGCCGACAGGCCGAGCGCCAACAAAGCAAACTTGACGAAGGTGGTGCCCGCAATCACCGCGCCGCCGCCGGCCGCCGCGCCCAGCATGTGACGGTAGGCGGCGCTGTCGCGGGTGATGTAGTGCTCGCCCGTTTCCGCGCTGCGCTCGGCAACCTTGCGCGCCAGCAGCGAGTAGTGCCGCGCGAACAGCGCCCGGATGCTGCGCCGCTCGGCCGCAGTGCGCACCAGTTCGGCGACCAGCCGGGTCACCTCACGCGCCGGTTCGCGGCTGATGACGCAGTTGAGCAACTGCTCGATGCGGTAGGTGCGCAGACGCAACTGGTCGACATCGAACACCACGCTGATCGACACGCCGTGGTCTTCGAGGTGGGCGTGCACGCTGTCGGCACACTGTCGGCAGGTGTCGAGCAGCGCGCGCAGGTACTGCGCCTCCTTCAGCAGCGCGCTGTCGTCCTGCTGCGCCGCCAGTGCCAGTTCGCGGATGCGCTCGGCGACCACCGCCAGTTGGCGAAAGGGGGCTTCGACCAGCAGCTCCGCACTCATGCGCTGGCGCAGCACACCGGAGAAGCCGGCCGAGCGCACCGCACTTGCCAGAAACATGATCGCGTCGAGCAGCGGCGTCAGCCAGGCTCGGGCCTCGACAGCGTGACCGGGCACCAGCAACAGCAGCCGCGACAGGGTCGCGTCGTCCAACGCGTCCAGCCACAGCGCGTCGTCACCGCCCGGAAACAGCAGGCCGAACAGCTCCGCGAGGTCGGTGGTGGCGGGGGTCAGCGGCAACAACTTGGAGGCGAGCCGCTGGCCGATCTCACCGAAGAAGTTGGCGCGTGACGAAAAGCCGAAGTCGGCGAACAGCGCGGCGCTGTCCATCTCGGCCCAGAAGCGGCCCAGCACGCTGGCGACCTGTGCCCGGTGTTCGGGGTTCCGGTCGAGGACGTTGAGCAGGTGCTTGAGCCGCAGCAGCGGGCGCGGTGTCGAGCGTGGCGCGGCGTCGGCTGCGGCGTCGCTCGCCACATCACCGGCGCTCGACAGCGGCGCATGCCGCAACCATTCCAGCGCGCGGATGATCCACAGATTGCGATCGGGCAGCGGCGCCTTCGGGTCGGCCGCATGTCCAGCGGCGTTGAGCAGCGCCGTCAGGTCCCACAGCGACGCAGAGGCGGTCGACAAAGTCACCCTCGTCAACGATCAGAGCCCGTCGGTAAAGTCATCAGGGCTTGTGAAGATTTCGTCGCGAGCGGGTTGAGGTTGCATTGAGGAGCGCAGCCGTCCTCAGGTACGGTGAGCACCGGAGATGCGAGATCAGCCCGCGCAGCAGAAAGCTTCCAAGCCCTCATCAGTGCAGGGCCGACGCCAGCGTCAAGCCGAACTCGGGCACCAGCGCGTCGAACGGCCGGGCCTCGTCGGTCATGCACAAGAAGGTGCCGCGCATGGTGCCGTGCGGTGTGGCGATGCGCGTCCAACTCGTGTACTCGAAATGCTCGCCGGGCTTGAGCAGCGGCTGGTGGCCGACCACCGCGAGGCCACGGACTTCTTCGCGGTGGTTCTCGGCGTCGGTGACGATCCAGTGGCGGGCGATCAACTGCGCCGTGGTATCGCCGGTGTTGCGAATCGTCACCGTGTAGGCGAACGCGTACTGCTGCGCCTTCGGGTCGGATTGCTCGGCGAGGTGTCGCACGGCGACGGAGCACGTGAATTCAGGATGGGCCATCGGCGCATTCTAGGCAAGCGCTGCGCCGCGATAATGCGTCGCTCGGCGCTCAGCGCCGCCCGCGGGCTGTGGAGGGCCCTGCCCGTGATCACCGATATCGAATTCGAACAGCTAGCCAAGCAGGGCTACAACCGCATACCGCTGATCGCGCAGGCGTTCGCCGACCTCGAAACACCGCTGTCGCTGTACCTGAAACTGGCCTGCACCGATTCCGCCGGGCAGCCCTCCGACCGCCATCGGCGCAACAGCTTCCTGCTCGAATCGGTGGTCGGTGGCGAGCGCTTCGGCCGCTATTCGTTCATCGGCCTGCCCGCGCGCACCTGGTTGCGCGCGACCGGTTTCACGACCGAGGTGGTGACCGACGGTGTGGTCATGGAAACGCATGCGGGCAACCCGCTCGACTTCATCGCCGCCTACCAACAGCGCTTCAAGGTCGCGCTGCAACCCGGTCTGCCGCGCTTTTGCGGCGGTCTGGCCGGCTACTTCGGCTACGACGC
>JANMTL010000085.1:0-7647 GCA_031390425.1 Rhizobacter sp. | reverse complement strand
AAGGCCGGCCAGCCGTTCCTGCACGTGTCCGGCATGTACCCGCCCGATCGCGGCTGCATCGCGCTGGTGTGGCCGCTGTCACCGCACCCGACCAACAAGAACGAGGTCATCGTCTGGGATCTGGCCGAAGACCCGGGCGTGCTGCAAGCGCTGAACGCCGACACGATCCGGCAGCGGATGTTCTCGCGCGCCGATGCGTTGCCCGAGGGGGTGACGCGGCTGCCGATCAAGACGATCCACCTGAACAAGTCGCCGATCGTCATCGGCAATTTGAAGACGCTGAGCGCCGAGATGGCCGCGCGCTGGGGCATCGACGTGGCGCAGGCCCGCAGGCATGCCGATGTCGCCGCGCACCAGACCGCGCTGCTGGCGGGGCTGTGGTCCGAGGTGTTCGAGCGGCCCGCCCCCGAGGGCACCCCCGATGTCGACGAAGACCTCTACGGTGGCTTTGTTGGTAACGACGACCGGCGCCTGCTGCAGCGGCTGCGCGGGCTGGCTCCGCCGGCACTGGCCGGGCAGCGCCCAGCGTTTGCCGACAGCCGGCTGGGCGAACTGGTGTTTCGCTACCGCGCCCGCAATTTCCCGGACACGCTGACCCATGCCGAGCAGCAGCAGTGGCACGAACACCGGGTGCACCGGCTGCACGATGGCGCGGGGGGCGGCATGACGCTGGAAGCGTTTTTCGAGCGCATCGACCAGCTCAGCATCCCGCTCGAGGACAGTGCCGACGAGCGCGCCCAGGACATCCTCGGCGCGCTGGTGGACCACGCCACCGAGATCGCGCCCGAACTGCCTTGAAGCGCAAAGTGGGTGCGTGAAGCACGCTTTAGGTGCGCTTCGTCGGCCGATCGCCTCAGAAAACTTGAAATATGCCGCTGATTGGTGCCTGTACACGCACCAATCAAGGAACAAATCTTGCTTCCTTGGTGCGTTTGTTTGTTCATTGGTGCGTCGGGCACCGATGCAAAGCATTTGTCGGAGTCCGCCGTGGATCAGGTCAAGCAAGGCACAGACGCGCTGTTTATTTTGTTGGGCGCCATCATGGTGTTGGCGATGCACGCGGGTTTCGCGTTCCTCGAACTCGGCACCGTGCGCAAGAAAAATCAGGTCAACGCGCTGGTGAAGATCTTGGTCGATTTCTCGGTCTCGACCGTCGTGTACTTTTTCATCGGCTACAGCGTGGCCTACGGCATCGGATTTCTCAGCGGAGCCGAAACGCTGACGCAGAAGAACGGCTTTGAGCTGGTGCGGTTCTTCTTTTTGCTTACCTTTGCGGCGGCCATCCCGGCCATCGTCTCCGGCGGCATTGCCGAGCGCGCACGTTTCGGTCCGCAACTGATCGCCACAGGCGTGCTGGTGGGCGTGGCTTACCCGCTGCTCGAAGGCGTGGTGTGGGGCGGCAAGTTCGGCCTGCAAGGGCATATCAAGGCCTGGACCGGCGCCGAGTTCCACGACTTCGCCGGCAGCGTGGTGGTGCACACCTTCGGCGGCTGGGTCGGCCTGGTCGCGGTGATCCTGCTCGGCGCGCGCAGCAACCGCTACCGCAAGGACGGCGGCATCAGCGCGCACCCGCCATCGAGCATCCCGTTCCTCGCGCTCGGTGCCTGGGTGCTGGCGGTGGGCTGGTTCGGCTTCAACGTGATGAGCGCGCAGACCATCGACAAGATCTCGGGCTTGGTCGCTGTCAACTCACTGATGGCGATGGCCGGTGGCACGCTGGTGGCCGTGCTGCTCGGCCGCAACGACCCGGGCTTCGCTTACAACGGCCCGCTGGCCGGCCTGGTGGCGGTGTGTGCCGGGTCCGACGTGATGCACCCGGCCGGTGCGCTGGTGGTGGGCTGCGTCGCCGGCGCCATCTTTGTCTGGATGTTCACCCTGACGCAGAACCGCTGGAAGATCGACGATGTGCTCGGTGTCTGGCCGCTGCACGGTCTCTGCGGCGCCTGGGGCGGCATCGCCTGCGGCATCTTCGGCACCCAGGCGCTGGGTGGCGTGGGCGGTGTGAACCTGGGCGCACAACTGGTCGGCACGCTGATGGGCATCGGCTGGGCGCTCGTCGCCGGGTTGGTCGTCTACGGTGGCTTGAAAGCCGTGACCTCGCTGCGCCTCACGCTCGAAGAAGAATTCGACGGCGCCGACCTGACGATCCACCGCATCGGTGCCACGCCGGAGCGCGAGGCCAATTGGTGAACTGACGGGAACGGGGGCGGTCGACCGAGATCGTCCCCGAGTCCCGACACTTGACAGTTTGAGGTGTTGCCGGTAGCGCCCTCGCAAGATATAATTCTGGTTTTCCGAGAAGACAGAGAAGACACCATGGGCGGACTTTTCCAGCCCATTTTTTTTGTTCGATCGGATATCGATAACAGGCTGTGCACAGGGGTTTTTGAACTGGCAGCCGCCGAAAACAGACGGGGAATCGTTCCGGGATGAACTGGCAACTGGCCATCGACAAGACCGTGACCGGCTTGGGATATGACCTGGTGGACTGCGAGCGCAGTCCGAGGGGGTTGCTGCGCGTCTATATCGACAAGCGCGTCGACAAGCGCATCGACCAGCCTGCTGCTTCTGCGGCATCAGGCGGCAGCGAGTTCATCACGGTCGAGGATTGTGAGCGCGTCACCCGCCAGTTGCAGCACGTGCTCGAAGTCGAAGGCTGCGCTTACGAGCGGCTCGAAGTGTCGTCGCCGGGTCTCGATCGGCCGTTGAAAAAGCCTGCCGATTACCTGCGCTTCAGCGGTGAGCGGGTGGATGTGACGTTGAAGCTGGCGTTCAAGGGCCGCAAGCATTTTCAAGGCGTGCTGGAACCGCTGGAGCCATTGGAAAACGGCTGGCGGCTGGTGTTCAGCGGCGACGGCGTCGATCAGGCGCTGGACTTTGCGTTCGACGAAGTCAAGGAAGCCCGGTTGGTGCCGGTGGTGGATTTCAAGGGGCGTCGGTTTGCGGCGCCTGCAGAGGTGCCGACCGACCCGGTCGAGTCGGCCGGTATTGAGTTGGATGGAGACCGCAAACGATGAATCGCGAACTGTTGATGCTGGTGGATGCCATTTCACGCGAGAAGAGCGTGGACCGCGAAGTCGTGTTTGGCGCCGTTGAAGCGGCATTGGCTTCGGCGTCCAAGAAACTGCAGGGCGGTGAGGTCGACATGCGCGTCACGGTCGATCGCGACACCGGCGCGTACGAAACCTTCCGTCGCTGGCACGTGGTCGCCGATGAAGCGGGACTGCAGTTGCCCGACTCAGAAATCCTGCACTTCGAGGCGCTGGAGCAGATCTCCGACATCGAGGTCGACGACTACATCGAAGAGCCGGTCGAATCGGTGTCGATCGGCCGCATCGGCGCGCAGGCCGCCAAGCAGGTGATCCTGCAGAAAATTCGTGACGCCGAGCGCGAGCAGCTGCTCAACGACTTTCTGTCGCGCGGTGAAAAAATCTTCGTCGGTACCGTCAAGCGGCTGGACAAAGGCGATGTGATCGTCGAGTCGGGCCGCGTCGAAGGTCGGCTGCGTCGCAGCGAGATGATTCCCAAGGAGAACTTGCGCATCGGCGACCGGGTCCGTGCCTACCTGGCCGAGGTCGATTCAACGCTGCGCGGCCCGCAGATCCTGCTGTCGCGCAGCGCACCGGGTTTCATGATCGAGCTGTTCGCACAAGAGGTGCCCGAGATCGAGCAAGGCCTGCTGGAGATCAAGAGCTGCGCCCGCGACCCCGGCTCGCGCGCCAAGATCGCGGTCCAGTCGCACGACAAGCGGGTCGATCCGATCGGCACCTGCGTCGGCGTGCGCGGCTCGCGCGTCAACGGCGTGACGAATGAACTCGCGGGCGAGCGTGTCGACATCGTGCTGTGGTCGGAAGACCCTGCGCAGTTCGTGATCGGCGCGCTGGCGCCGGCCAATGTGCAATCGATCGTGGTAGACGAAGAGCGCCACGCAATGGACGTCGTGGTGGATGAAGAGAACCTCGCCATCGCCATCGGCCGCGGTGGGCAAAACGTGCGGCTGGCGTCAGAGATGACCGGCTGGCGCATCAACATCATGACGGCCGAAGAGTCGTCGGTGAAGCAAGCCGGCGAGAGCGACGTGGTGCGCAAGCTGTTCGTCGAGAAGCTCGACGTCGACGCCGAAGTCGCCGACATCCTGATCGCTGAAGGCTTCTCCAGCCTGGAAGAAGTCGCCTATGTGCCGATGCAGGAAATGCTCGAAATCGAAGGCTTCGACGAAGGCACCGTCAACGAGCTGCGCACCCGCGCCAAGGACGCTTTGCTGACGATGGAGATCGCCCGCGAGGAAAGCGTCAGTGATGTCTCGCAGGATCTGCGCGACCTCGAAGGACTCGATCCCGCGCTGATCCCCAAGTTGGCCGATGGCGGCGTGCACACGCGCGACGACCTGGCCGACCTTGCGGTCGATGAGCTGATTGAAATATCCGGCATGGATGATGAAAAGGCCAAGGCACTGATTATGAAGGCGCGTGAACACTGGTTCACCACCTGATCTTTTTTGAGCCGCTGAATCCTGTTTCGCACCCACGCCGCATCGCTAGAACCAAGCAAGGAAATCCACAATGGCCGTGACCACCGTCGCCCAACTCGCCGCTGAGCTGAATCGCCCCGCCGCTGCACTGCTCGATCAATTGCAGTCTGCCGGGGTCAGCAAGGCGTCGACGGACGATGCCCTGACCGACTCCGACAAGGAGCGGCTGCTCGACTACCTGCGCGCCACCCACGGCACCGCCGGGGCAGAACGCAAAAAGATCACGTTGACCCGCAAGTCGACCAGCGAGATCAAGCAGGCCGATTCGAGCGGCAAGGCACGCACGATTCAGGTCGAAGTCCGCAAGAAGCGAACTTTCGTCAAGCGCGACGACGCTCCTGCGAACGTCGAGTCTGCCGACACCGCCGACGTCGACACCGCCGAATTGATGCGCCTGGAGCAAGAAGCCCAGGCCCAGGCCGAGTTGCTGCGCCAGCAAGAGGTCGAACTGGCAGAGCGCCAGCGTCTGCGGGACGAACAGGAACGCGCCGATCGCGAAGCCGCTGAAGCGCACGCTCGCGCCGAAGCCGAGAAAGCCGCCGCCGCAGCCGCAGCGGCCGCCATCGTCGAGGCGTCCCGGCCTGCGGGCTCGCCTGCGGCCACGTCGCCTGCCGCCGAGGCGGCAGCGGTGGCGCCTGTTGCCGCCGAGCCGGTCAAGTCGGTGTTGCGCGTGATCAAGGCCGCCGACGTGGTCGACGAAGACAAACAGCGCGCTCTCGATCTGGCCAAACGCCGCAAAGCCGCCGAAGACGAAGCGGCTGCCATCCGCGCGATGATGTCGGCGCCGAAAAAGGCGCTGGTGGCCAAGGCGCCAGAAGTCGTGCCGAAGCCGGTCGAGGCGGGCAAAGAAGGCATCAAGGGCACGATTCACAAGCCCGCAGCGGTACCGGGTGCGTTGGGTGCAGTGGTCGCCAAGCCGGGCGACAAGAAGTCCGTCAAGTCGGAAAAACTGTCGTCCAGTTGGGCCGACGATGCGGCGAAGAAGCGCGGCTTGAAGGCCCGCAATGACGCGCCCGGTGGCGCACGCGCTGGCTGGCGTGCACCGCGCGGTGGTCGCCGTGGCGAACGCAGCGACGGGTCGGTCTCGACCTTCGTCGCTCCCGCCGAGCAGCAGATTCAAGAAGTGCATGTGCCCGAGACCATCAGCGTGGCCGACCTGGCTCACAAGATGAGCGTGAAGGCCTCCGAGGTCATCAAGCAGTTGATGAAGCTCGGTCAGATGGTCACCATCAACCAGCAGCTCGACCAGGAAACGGCCATGATCCTCGTCGAGGAAATGGGCCACAAGGCGCTGGCCGCCAAGCTCGATGATCCCGACGCCTTCCTCGAAGAAGATGTCGAAGGCGAAGCCGAGCACGAGTTGCTGCCACGCGCGCCGGTCGTCACTGTCATGGGCCACGTCGACCACGGCAAGACCTCGCTGCTCGACTACATCCGCACCGCCCGCGTGGCGGCCGGTGAAGCGGGCGGCATCACGCAGCACATCGGCGCTTATCACGTCGACACCCCGCGCGGCATGATCACTTTCCTCGACACCCCCGGTCACGCGGCCTTCACGGCGATGCGGGCACGCGGCGCCAAGGCCACCGACTTGGTGATCCTGGTCGTGGCGGCAGACGACGGCGTGATGCCGCAGACCAAGGAAGCCATCGCCCACGCCAAGGCGGCCGGCGTGCCGCTGGTGGTGGCAATGAACAAGATCGACAAGCCCGGCGCGAACCTCGAACGCTTGAAGAGCGAACTGGTGGCCGAAGAAGTGGTGCCCGAAGAGTTCGGCGGCTCATCGCCGTTTGTCGCGGTGTCTGCGAAGACCGGCCAAGGCATCGACGATTTGCTGGAGCAGGTTCTGTTGCAAGCCGAGGTGCTGGAGTTGAGGGCGCCGAAGGACAGCATGGCCAAAGGCCTGGTCATCGAAGCCAAGCTCGACAAGGGCCGTGGACCGGTCGCAACCGTGCTGGTGCAGTCCGGCACTTTGAAGCGCGGTGACGTGGTGCTGGCCGGTTCGACCTACGGACGCGTGCGCGCCATGCTCGACGAGAACGGCAAGTCGATCACCGAAGCCGGCCCATCGATCCCGGTCGAAATCCAGGGCCTGACCGAAGTGCCGCAGGCCGGCGACGAGTTCATGGTGCTGGCCGATGAGCGGCGTGCGCGCGAAATATCGACCTTCCGCTCCGGCAAGTACCGTGACGTGAAGCTGGCGAGGCAGCAAGCGGCCAAGTTGGAAAACATGTTCGACAACGTCGGCGAAGGTGCGGCTCAGACGCTGGCTTTGATCATCAAAGCCGACGTGCAGGGTTCGCAAGAAGCGCTGGCGCAGTCGCTGCTCAAGCTCAGCACGGCCGAGGTCAAGGTGCAGGTGGTGCACGGCGCGGTGGGCGGCATCAGCGAGAGCGACGTCAATCTCGCGATCGCGTCGAAGGCCGTCATCATCGGCTTCAACGTGCGGGCCGATGCCGGTGCGCGCAAACTGGCCGAACACAACGGTGTCGACCTGCGCTACTACAACATCATCTACGACGCGGTCGACGAGATCAAGGCGGCGATGACCGGTATGCTGGCACCGGAGCAGCGCGAAGAGGTGATCGGCACGGCCGAGATTCGCACCGTCTTCGTGGCCTCGAAGATCGGCACGGTGGCCGGCTCGATGGTCACCGCCGGCCTGGTGCGGCGCGGCGCGCGCTTCCGCCTGCTGCGTGAGAACGTCGTCATCTACACCGGCGAAATCGAATCGGTGCGCCGTTTGAAGGACGACGTGCGCGAAGTGGCATCGGGCTTCGAGTGCGGTATCAAGCTGAAGAACTACAACGACATCGCTGAGGGCGATCAGTTGGAGTTCTTCGAAGTCAAGGAAGTCGCCCGAACCTTGTAATTACGCACCGCCAGCAAGCCAACCCCGCCTTGCGGTTCAGGCGGGGTTTGTTTTTCCAGGCGCGCAGAAACTCATGAAACACAAGCGTTCCATCCCCAATCGCGGATTCCGCGTTGCCGACCAAATCCAGCGCGATGTGGCGGGACTGATCCGCGATCTGAAGGATCCGCGCGTCGGCATGGTGACGCTGCACGCGGTCGAGGTGACGCCGGACTATGCGCACGCGAAGGTGTTCTTCTCGGTG
>JANMTL010000047.1:0-6187 GCA_031390425.1 Rhizobacter sp. | reverse complement strand
CTCGCCAGGCACAAACAGTCCTCAGGACTGTTTGTGTCCGGGTTCGGCCCCCGAGGGGCGCCCGCTTTGGCCCGGGAAACCCGGGCTTCGCGGTGGCTTGAAGCTGTGCTGCGACGATTGTTCCTGCTTCTTTAGTCATGCCTCTAGGCACCATCGATCGAACCCCGCCGCCTTTCTTTCGACAGGGCCCGTCGGCGCTGACCAAGCTGGCGCTGTGCTCGGCCCTCGCGGTGTTCTTGATGGTGGCCGACACGCGTTTCACGCTGACCCAGCCGCTGCGCGCACTGCTCGCCACCGCGCTGCATCCGGTCCAGCGCACGCTGCTCGCACCGGTCGGGTGGTGGGAGCAGGCGCTCGGTTACGCGGAAGGCCTGCAACACGCGATCGCTGCCGAGTCCGCCGCGCGCCGTGACCTGGCGGGCCAGGCGGTGCAGGTGGCGCGGGTCGGTCAGTTGCTGGCTGAGAACGAGCGCTTGCGCGCGCTGCTCGATCTGCGGGTCGGCCTCACGGTGCGTGCGCGCGCGGCCGAGGTGATGTACGAATCGACCGACCCGTATTCGCGCAAGGTGGTGATCGACCAGGGGATCGCGCAAGGCATCGTTGCCGGCTCGCCGGTGGTCGGCGATGCGGGCGTCATCGGGCAGGTGACCCGGGCGTATCCGCTGTCTTCGGAGGTCACGCTGCTGATTGACAAGGACGCGGCGGTGCCGGTACTCAACATGCGCACGCAGGCGCGCAGCGTGGCCTTCGGCGCTGCCACCGGCGATGGGCTCGAGCTGCGCTTCATCGTCCGCAATGCCGACGTGCAGGTCGGCGATCTGCTGCAAACCTCCGGGGTCGACGGTGTCTACCCGCCCGGCTTGCCGGTCGCCAAGGTGGTGACGGTCGACCGCCAAGTCGATTCCGGGTTCGCCAAAATCCTGCTGGCGCCCGCCGCCTTGCCCGACGGCGTGCGCCATGTGCTGGTGCTGGAGCCGATCGGTCTGCAACTGCCGCCGCGACCGGAGCCGACCGTCGAGCAACCCCCCGGTGCCGCGTCCGCCGCGTCGGCCACGGCACCGGCAAGGAAGGGGGCGCGCCGATGATCATGCCGCGCAGTTCCGACCAGTTGCTGCTGCCGGTCAACCCGCTGTTCCTGTGGTTCACGCTGCTGGGGGCCCTGGCGATCAATCTGGTGCCGCTCGGCCGACATCCGGCAGCACCCGACCTGCTCGCGCTGGCGCTGGTGTTCTGGAACGTGCACCAGGCGCGCCGGGTCAGCGTCGGCGTGGCCTTCCTGTTCGGACTGGTGATGGACGTGCACGCCGGCGCCATCCTCGGCCAGCACGCACTGGCCTACACGCTGCTCGGCTACGTCGCGACCACCATCCACCGGCGGCTGCTGTGGTTCAGCCTGCCGTCGCAGGCGCTGCAGATCCTGCCGCTGTTCGTCGCGGCACATTTGGTGTCGTTCAGCGTGCGGATGATGGCCGGTGGCATGTTGCCCGGCTGGCAGGCGCTGCTGGCGCCGGTCTTCGAGGCGCTGCTGTGGCCGCTCGCGACATGGTTGTTGCTCGCCCCGCAGCGCCGCGCCCCCGACCGCGACCAGAATCGGCCTCTGTGAGCCCCCACGTCGCTGTCGCTCCTGCCCCCCGAGGGGGCGCCACGGGTCGGCCGGCAGAGCCGGTCCTCGCGTGTTGCTTGATGTGGGGCCTCGCTTCGCTGGCCCTTCGGACGGGCTCGGTGGCCTCATGACCGAAATCAAGAACGTCGAGCAGGAGCTGGAGCGCTTTCAGACGCGGCTGCTGGCCGCTGCGGCGTTCGTGCTTGTGTGTTTCGGCCTGCTCGGCTACCGCCTCTTTCACCTGCAGGTTCAGCAGCACGACGAGCTCAGCGTGCGGGCCGAGAACAACCGCATCTCGGTGCTGCCGATCGTTCCGAATCGCGGGCTGATCGTCGATCGCAACGGCGTGGTGCTGGCCGACAACTACTCGGCCTACACGCTGGAGATCGTGCCGTCGCGCATCGGCGACCTGGAAGCCACGATCGACAAGCTGGCCGAGATCGTCGACATCCACACCCGCGACCGCAAGCGCTTCAAGCGGCTGATGGAGGAGGGCAAGAATTTCGAATCGCTGCCGATCCGCACCAAGCTGAGCGACGAGGAGGTGGCGCGCTTCACCGCCCAGCGCTACCGTTTCCCGGGCGTCGATGTGAAGGCGCGGCTGTTCCGCAACTACCCGCTGGGCGATGTGGGCAGCCACCTGATCGGCTACATCGGGCGCATCAACCAGGCCGAAAAAGACGTTATCGACGAATCGGAAACGGCCGCCAACTACCGCGGCACCGAATACATCGGCAAGCTCGGTGTCGAGCAAAGCTACGAGGCCGATCTGCACGGCACCACCGGTTTCGAGGAGGTCGAGACCAGCGCCAACGGCCGTGCGGTGCGCCGTCTGCGCAGCAACGGCGCGACGCCGGGCAACAAGCTGGTGATGAGCATCGACATTCGCCTGCAGGCGATGGTCGAGACGCTGTTCGGCGATCGGCGCGGTGCGCTGGTGGCGATCGACCCGCGCAACGGCGAGGTGCTGGCCTTCGTCAGCAAGCCGACCTTCGACCCCAACCTGTTCGTCGACGGCATCGACAGCGAAAGTTGGAAAGAGCTCAACGAATCGCTCGACAAGCCGCTGCTCAATCGTGCGTTGCGCGGAACCTATCCGCCGGGCTCGACCTACAAGCCGTTCATGGCGATGGCGGCGTTGAACACCGGCACGCGCAGCCCAGCGGCCATCATCTACGACGGCGGCACTTACCAGTTCGGCAACCACACCTTCCGCAGCCACGGCGATGGCGGGCTGGGTGCCGTCGACATGGTGCGCAGCATCGTCAAGTCGAGCAACGTCTACTACTACTCGCTGGCCAACGAACTGGGCGTCGACACGATCCACGATCAGCTCGGACCGTTCGGCTTCGGGCGCAAAACCGGCATCGACATCCAGGGCGAGGTCACCGGCCTGCTGCCGTCGACCGAATGGAAGCGCCGCGCCTACAAAAAGCCCGAGCATCAGCGTTGGTACGCCGGCGAGACGATTTCGCTCGGCATCGGCCAGGGCTACAACAATTTCACGATGCTGCAACTGGCCACCGCGACGGCCACGGTGGCCTCGGGCGGGCTGCGCTTTCAGCCGCGACTGGTGCGCTCGGTCGAAGACGTCGCGACCGGCGAGACCCGGCGCATCGCCAACGAGGCGCTCGCACCGCTGCCCGTGAAGCCGGAGCACGCCGAGCTGATCCGCAGCGCGATGCACGGGGTGACGCAAGAAGGCACCTCGACCCGAGTCTTCACCGGCGCGGCCTATGCCAGCGGTGGCAAGACCGGCACGGCGCAGGCGGTGGGCATCCGGGCCAACGAAAAATACAACGCCTCGAAGCTCGAAGAGCACAAGCGCGACCACTCGCTCTACATCGCGTTCGCCCCGCTCGACGGGCCGACGATCGCGGTGGCGGTGGTGGTCGAGAACGCCGGCTTCGGCGCGGCCGCCGCCGCGCCGATCGCGCGTCGCGTGTTCGATCACTGGCTGATGAAAAAGTACCCGAGCGTCGAGGACGTGGCGTTGACGCAAGAAGGCAAATCCGGCGCGCCCATCGGTGTGCAGCGCAACGCCACCGACGTGCCGTTGCCGGGCATTGAGACCTCGGCGGCAGCGGCCCTGCTCGGCGATGCATCGCCCGTGGCACCGGCTGCGTCGAGCGCTGCGGCGCAGGCCTCCGCGCCGTCGTCGTCGCCAGCCACCGCGCGGGTGCCGGGTCTGTCACCCGCGATCCTGATCTCGACCGCCACCGCCACCGAGAGTGCAGACCGCCGGGCGCTCAAGCGATGAGGCCGGCGTTCGAGAAACCGTCGCTGCTGCAGCGGGTGATCCCGCTGTTTCACGGCTTCGACGGGCCGCTGCTGCTGGCGGTGCTGATCCTGACGGCGATCGGCCTGACGACGATGTACTCGGCCGGCTTCGATCACGGCACCCGCTTCGTCGACCATGCGCGCAACATTCTGCTGGCGGCCGGCATCCTGTTCGTCGTCGCCCAGGTGTCGCCGCAACGTCTGATGTCGCTGGCCGTGCCGCTGTATGTCGTCGGCGTGACGCTGCTGATCGCCACCGCCGTGTTCGGCATCACCAAGAAGGGCGCTACGCGCTGGCTCGATCTGGGCGTGGTGATCCAGCCGAGCGAAATCCTGAAGATCGCCATGCCGCTGATGCTGGCGTGGTGGTTCCAGCGTCGCGAAGGGCATCCGCGCGGCATCGACTTCGTCATCGCGATGGGCTTGCTCGCGCTGCCGGTCGGGTTGATCGCCAAGCAGCCCGATCTGGGCACCGCGATCCTGGTGCTGGCGGCGGGCGGGTTCGTGATCTTCTTCGCCGGGCTGTCGTGGAAACTGATCCTGCCGGTGGTGCTGCTGGCGGCGATCGCGATCACCGCGCTGGTGCTGTCGGGCGACTCGATCTGCAAGCCCGATGTCAAGTGGCCGATGCTGCGCGACTATCAGAAAAATCGGGTGTGCACGCTCTTGGACCCGACCACCGACCCGCTGGGCAAGGGCTTCCACATCATCCAGGGCATGATCGCCATCGGCTCAGGCGGCATCACCGGCAAGGGCTTCATGAAGGGCACGCAGACGCACCTCGAGTTCATCCCCGAGCGCACCACCGATTTCATCTTCGCGGCCTACTCCGAAGAATTCGGGCTGCTCGGCTGCGCCGCGCTGGTGCTGGGCTTCCTGTTCCTGATCGTGCGCGGGCTGATGATCGCGTCAGAGGCGCCCAACGTGTTCACGCGCCTGCTGGCGGGCTCGATCACGCTGAGCTTTTTCACCTACGCCTTCGTCAACATGGGCATGGTCAGCGGCATCCTGCCGGTGGTCGGCGTGCCACTGCCCTTCGTCAGTTACGGCGGCACCGCGATGGTGATCCTCGGCCTGGGGCTCGGCATCCTGATGTCGATCGCGAAGAGTCGGCGGCTCGTGCAGGGCTGATGAACTGACGGCACCCACATCGCTGCGCTTGTGCCCCCCGAGGGGGCTCAGCCGCCTTGACGCGGCGCGGCGTCGACTGGTTCAGAACCCTTCTTCGACCAGCTCCGCCGCGCGGATCAAGGCACGCGCCTTGGCTTCGGTTTCGCGCCATTCCAGTTCGGGCACCGAATCGGCGACGACCCCGGCAGCGGCCTGCACGTACAGCATGCCGTCCTTGACGATGCCGGTGCGGATCGCAATGGCCACGTCCATGTCGCCCGCAAAGCTCAGGTAGCCGCAGGCACCGCCGTAGATGCCACGCTTGACGGGTTCGAGCTCGTCGATGATCTCCATGGCACGCACCTTCGGCGCGCCGGTCAGCGTGCCGGCCGGGAAGGTGGCCTTCAGCACATCGAGGTTGGAGATGCCGTCCTTCAACAACCCTTCGACGTTGCTGACGATGTGCATCACATGCGAATAGCGCTCGACGGTGAACGCCTCGGTGACCTTGACGCTGCCGGTCTTGGCGATGCGGCCGATATCGTTGCGCGCCAGGTCGATCAGCATCACGTGCTCGGCGCGCTCTTTCGGGTCGGCACTCAGTTCGGCTTCGAGCGCCAGGTCGTGCTCGGGCGTCGTGCCGCGCGGGCGCGTGCCGGCCAGCGGGCGGATCGTCACCTTGTCGCCGTCGGCCGTGTGCTCGCGGCGCACCAGGATTTCGGGCGACGCGCCGACGATCTGGAAGTCGCCCATGTCGTAGAAGTACATGTACGGCGACGGGTTCAGCGAACGCAGCGCCCGGTACAGGCTGAGCGGGTTTTCGGTGTACGGCTTGCGCAGCCGCTGGCCGACCTGCACCTGCATCATGTCGCCAGCGGCGATGTATTCCTTGGCCTTCAGCACGGCGGCGATGTAGTCCGCCTTCGCGAAATCGCGCAGCACCTCGTTCGGTGCGCGGGGTTCGACGGCGGGTGCAGCAACGCTGTTCTTGAGCTTGTCGAACAGCGCGGCCAACCGTCGCTTGGCCTGCGCCAAGGCATCGGGCTGCGACGGGTCGGCATAGACGATCAGCGACAGCCGCCCCGACAGATTGTCGATCACCGCCAGCTCCTCGCATTGCAGCAGCAGGATGTCGGGCGTGCCGAGCCCGCCCGGCAGTTCTGTGTGCGCCAGCTTCGTCTCGATCGCACGCAC
>JANMTL010000035.1:0-22523 GCA_031390425.1 Rhizobacter sp. | reverse complement strand
GGGTCGCGGCGCACGATGCCTTGCTGGCCGGCGGCGGCGGCGGTGGTTTCGCTGCCCATGGTCGCGGCCATGTAGACGCCTTCGACCCAGGTGCGCGCTTGTGTTGCCAGCGGCACAGTGGTCGAGCGGCGTCCGCCGAAGATGAAGGCGTCGAGCGGCACACCCGCAGCGTCGTCCCAAGCCGGGTCGAGCACCGGGTTGTTGGTCGCAGCCACCGTGAAGCGGGCGTTCGGGTGCGCAGCCTTGGCGCCGGTTTCCTTGGCGATGGCGGGCGTCCAGTCCTGGCCCTGCCAGTCGATCAGGTGCGCGGGCGGCGTGTCGGTCATGCCTTCCCACCACACGTCGCCGTCGTCGGTCAGCGCGACGTTGGTGAACACCACGTCGGATTTCAACGAATCCATGCAGTTCGGATTCGTCTTGTGGTTGGTGCCGGGTGCGACGCCGAAATAGCCGGCTTCGGGGTTGATCGCGTACAGGCGGCCCGCTCCGTTGGCATCCACGCCCGGCTTGATCCAGGCGATGTCGTCGCCGATGGTCGTGACCTTCCAGCCGGCGAAACCTTCAGGCGGCACCAGCATCGCAAAGTTGGTCTTGCCGCAAGCGCTGGGGAAGGCGGCGGCGACGTGGTACTTCTTGCCGACCGGCGAGGTGACGCCCAGCACCAGCATGTGCTCGGCCAGCCAGCCCTGGTCGCGCCCCATGGTGGATGCGATGCGCAGCGCAAAGCATTTCTTGCCCAGCAGCGCATTACCGCCATAACCCGAACCGTAGCTCCAGATCTCGCGGGTTTCGGGGTAGTGGACGATGTACTTGGTGTTGTTGCACGGCCAAGCCACGTCTTTCTGACCCGCTTCGAGCGGCGCACCGACGGTGTGCACGCAGGGCACGAACTCGCCGTCCGCGCCCAACAGATCGATCACCGCGCGACCCATGCGGGTCATCGTGCGCATGCTCACCGCCACGTACGGGCTGTCGGTCAGCTCGACGCCGATGTGCGAGATGTGCGAGCCCAGCGGGCCCATCGAGAACGGCACCACATACAACGTGCGGCCCTTCATCGCGTCGCTGAACAGGGCCGGCGTTCCGTCTGGACGACCGGTTTGCAGCAGCCCCCGCATGTCGGCCGGTGCCATCCAGTTGTTGGTCGGGCCGGCGGCTTCTTGAGTCTGGCTGCAGATGTAGGTGCGGTCTTCGACGCGCGCCACATCGCTCGGGTCGCTGGTGGCGAGGAAGCTGCGCGGGCGCAACTCGGGGTTCAGCTTCTTCATCGTGCCTGCGGCCACCAACTGGGCGCACAGGCGGTCGTATTCGGCTTGGCTGCCGTCGCACCAGTAGACGTCGGTAGCGTCGGTCAGCGCGGCGATCTCGTCGACCCAGGCTTTCAGGCGCTGGTGCTTCAACTCGGCGGGCAGGTTCGTGTGCTGCCTTTCCGTGGCGTTGCGGTTCATGGGATCTCCTGAGGTGATGAAAAAGCGGAATTGGGCGAACCCCGCCTCGTTTCGAGGCTCGCCCAATGCCACATGTCACCCCCCCGTTCCCGCGGCGCAGGCAACCTACGCCGCGAGGGGGCCAATTGTGGGGGCGAATACGAACAGTCGGTCACCACCTGCTCGCAGGGTGCGCAGCCGCAAAGGGGGAATCCCGTGGCATCCGACACGACCGCGTGCGGCGACGGCGCAGCGTGGTCACCGTCGGCTCAGGCGAGCCGCGCGCCGGGCCGATCGGCCTCGACGACGAAACTCGCGCCCGTGCGCACCGCGCTGCCCGGGTCCGATACCTCATCGACGACCCGCAGCTCCGCCTGCAAGCGCTTGGCGTCGAGCGTGAACAGCATGCAGCCGCGCTGGTCGCCGCGGCTGAGGTGGATGTGCGGGTTGAACGGCCGCGCCGCGTCGATGCGGTCCTGCGGCAGGCCGCTGCTGGTGATCGAGGAACCGCAGAATTCGGTGGCGACCGTGGGCGCCTCCGGGCGGTCGAAATCGGCCTTCAGGTCGGCGACCACGTGGGCGTGCACGTCGCCGCCCAGCACCACGACGCCGGGCACCTGCCGTTCGGCCACCGTGTCGAGCAGCCGGTTGCGCGACAAGGGGTAGCCGTCCCAGCCGTCGGTCCAGTAAGTGCCGCCCCCGGCGGCCGGATCGGTCCAGCTGTGGCGTGCCATCAGCGTTTGCTGCGCGACCAGGTTCCACGGCCGACGCAGATCCCAGCCGTCGGCGAGCCAGCGCTCCTGTTCCAGGCCGAGCAGGCTGCGGCGCGGGTCGAGCAGCGCGGGACAGTTTTTCAACGCGACCGTGTTCGAGCCGCCCTGGCCGGGGCGCGGGCAGGCCTGCGGATCGCGGTACTGACGGTCGTCGAGCAGGTGGATGCGCGCCAGCGTGCCCCAGTCCAGCCGACCGGTGATGCGCATCGCCGCGCCGGGCACATCGAGCCGGGGCCGGGCAGCGTTCGGGAACGGCAGGTGCTCCCAATAGGCTTGATAAGCCGCTGCGCGCCGCGCTGCGAAATCGGTGGCCAGTTGTTGGCTTTGCAGGTCGGCGTAGTCGTTTTCGACCTCGTGGTCGTCCCACACCATCAGCCAGGGCGCGGCGGCATGCGCGGCTTGCAGCAGCGGGTCGCGCTTGTAGGTGGCGTAGCGGGCGCGGAAGTCGTCGAGCGTGCGGGCGGCACCGCCCTCGTGGCGGCGTGCCAGATCGGGCCGCGAGCCGGACTCGTAGATGTAGTCGCCGAGAAACAGCACCAGATCGAGGGGCTGCGCCGCCACATCGCGCCAGGCGGCGTAATAGCCCGCGTCGTAGCGCTGGCAACTGGCGATGGCAAAGCGCAGCGGGGATGACGCCCCGGAGGCCACATCGGCCGATGGCGCCGTGCGCGTGCGGCCGACCGCGCTGCGATCGCCGAGTGTCTGAAAGCGATACCAGTACCAGCGCCCCGGCGCCAGCCCGCCTGGCTCGGCATGCACGCTGTGCGCCCAGGAGGCTTCGGCCGTCTCGACCCCGCGCGCCGCGATGCGCTGAAAGGCCTCGTCGTGCGCCAGCTCCCACCGCACCTCGACGCGTTCGGGCAGATCGGCGCCGGTGAGCCGCGTCCACAGGACGATGCTGCTGGCGCTCGGGTGGCCGGAGGCGATGCCGAGGTCGAAGCGCGGCCGGTCAGCAGCCTGCCTGCGCGGCGCATCGGCGGAACAAGCGTTCAGCAGCCAGCCGGTCGAGGTGAGCAGGGTCGCTGCGGTGCCGGTGTGCAGAAACTGTCGTCGGGTCGTGCTCATCGTCGGGTCGCCGGTCGAGGCCTTCAGCGGCGGTTGGCACGCCTCGATCGTGCCCGCCGTCCGACAGGCAAGCCGTTGCTGCAGCGATCCGTCACTTGCTCAAGCCAGGGTGGCGATCGCCGCGATCCGCAGCCACGACCAATACGCCGCCATCACACCAATGGCGTAGATCAGCGGCTTGCGGGCCGACGTCGCCCACGCGTATCTAGACAGCCAGCGCGTCAGGATGAACGCCACGCCCACCGTGAGGAGCTGCCCGATCTCGACGCCGACGTTGAAGGTGAGCAAGGCAACCGCCAGGTGGTTGTCGGGCAGGCCGATGTCCTTCAGTGCGCCCGCGAATCCGAGTCCGTGCACCAGACCGAACAGGAACGCAACCAGTGCCGGCCAGCGGCGCGCCAGTGTTTCGCGCTGGCGCAGCGCTTCGCCGGCCACCAGCATGATCGACAGCGCGATCGTTGCTTCCACTGGCGGCGATCGCAGGGTCAGCAAACCCAGGGCGCTGCTGGCCAAGGTCAGGCTGTGGGCCACAGTGAACGCGGTGATGGTGAGGATCAGTCCCCGGTTGAACCCCACCAGGAACAGCAGCCCGATGACGAATACCAGGTGGTCGTAGCCGCTGAGGATGTGTTCGACGCCCAGCAACATGTAGGCCGACGCAATTTCTCCGATGCCGCGCTGGTCGTCGGCCGTTCCATAGAGTTGAACCGTGGGCTGGCCGCCGGTCAGGGTGTACACCCGCGATGAGCCACCGAACCAGTAGACCCTGACGATGGCGGCCGAGTAGCGCTTTCCCACTCCTTCGATCTGCAGCGTGCCCTTCAGCCCCGCTGCGCCGCAGCTCAGCAAGTTCGCCTCGGCGCGACAGTGTTCGGGCCACAGCGGCGTGAGTTCCTGGCTGGCGGGCCGCGAACCGCTGGCCACCCAGGTCCACGCGAACTCACCCGGTGAGGTCTCGCGCATTTCCATCTCGGCCATGCTCATTTCGTGAGCCGATGCGGCGGCTCCCGTCAGCGCCAGCATGACCCACAGCAGCTTCTGCAACCAGCCCCTCACGGTGCGGCACCTTCGAACTTGACGGTGTACTTCTGGCCTCGCACCCGCACGGCGTCGGTTCGCTGTTGGGCCATGGTGGCGTCGGTCCAATCCGGCAGCACCACGTTGCGAAGGGCCTCGAACGAGGCAGGCTGCGCGGGTGTGATCGCGTCCAGTCGCATCACGCGCAGGCCGTCACGCGTGGTCAGGGCGCGCCACTGACCGGCGGGCGTTGCTTCCAGCGCCTCGGCGAAGTCGGCTCCATAGCTCTGGACCAGGTTCTCATGCGGGCGACCCTTGAACACACGCAGCCCCGCGTCTGCGTCGCCGGGTGATCCTGCGTTCAGCGCGTCTGCGAAGGTACGCAACGCAGATTCCGAGGGTTTGCCCGTGAGCACCGCCTCTTGAAAGTCATAACGAGCGGGCTCGTCGTACTTGGCTCGGTTCGATTCGAACCACGTGCGCAGCACCTTGTCGTCGACCGCCGGAAGTTTCACGCCCGTCTCGACCATCATGAGCGCCTTGAAAATCACCCGTTCGCGGATCATTTCGTCGCCCTGATCGACCCCTGCAGCGCGCCCCTCGCGGTAGAGCACCTCGTTGTCGATCCAGCGTCGGGTCAACGACGCGAGTTCCTCGGCATCCGGCTCTCTGCCCCGGGACTCGCGAAACAGTCTTCTGGCCTCGTCCGTCACCTCGCTTGCGACAACGATGGTGCTAGGGTCATCGGCCCGCGCAATCAGGAAATGGTCCGCCGCGAAAAGCACTGCGCCCAACACGACAAAATGCAACAGCGGCTCACGCAACCAGTTCGGCAGCGATGAGCCGCGCGCGGCAGGCGTGGGGGCATGAACGGAAGGGGTCGGCGAGGTCAGGGACATGATGATTTCGACGTGATCAAAAAAATGCCAGCGGTTCAAAAGGGTGCGCGGCGGCGCCCGTTGTCGTCTTTTTTCGCTGACGGTGAAAAGACGATAGGCAGTCCCTCAATGAAACAGCGCCGCACGTTGCCGCGCGGCGCTGTTCTGATGGAGTTTCGTTCAGGAGTTACTGGACGCCAGCAACAACGGACGAGCCCTTCACCTCAACGAAGATCGGGTTGCTGTAGAACCACAAGTCCGCCCAGGCCGCCACGTCGAGCGCCGAGAACTTGACCAGTGCGCCACCGACATCTTTGGTCGGCAAGTGCGCCGGGCAGCCGTTGAAGTCCGTCGTACCCACGGACGTGCAAGGGATTTTCAAGAAGAAATTCTCTGGGAAGCCGTTGGGCGCGCTGGAAGAAGTCGCGTTCACGGCGCCGGAGTTGGTCTCCAGATCACGCAGTGGGTTGCCACTGCCATCGGTCTCGTGCGGCACGCTGGCAGGCAGATTGGTGCCGCGCAGCCGAACGTATTGGGATGCCTGGACCGAGGGGATGCGGAAGCTCATTTTCAAGAAGCCGTCACCAGCACTCTCCCAACTGCTGTTCTGAAACGTCTTGATGACCTTGGCCGTCGTGTTCTTGGCCGCCGCAGGAACGGTGTCCAGGTTCGCGGGCTGATCGAACACCCAGTTGTTGGGCCAGGCGCCAGCGTAGTCCGCCGCACCAGGCGCCTTGTATCCGGTGACCCGACCGCCGATCACATCAATGTGATCAAGGACCGGCATGTCCAGTGCCTGGGTGACGCCGATTTGCTTCAGCGAGGGATTCGGGAACGAGTACGGCGAGTAGTTCTTGCCCTGTGGATCGCGAACAACGATCACCCCCAGGAGCTCGGCGCCCGGCTTCACGACGAGCTTCTCACCCATCGTCGCGCAGTCCTTGAAATCGATGTCGGTGTTGTTCTTCGCGGCGCGAACGGCAGCGTTTTCCACGGCCTTGTAGCCCGAGTTTTCCGAGTCATCCCCAGCGTCTTTCCCTTTCTTGTACGCGGCGGACCCAGGGTAAGAAGCGCAGACGGCGAACGCCAAGCGGTCGATCAACTGACCGCTGGTCGTGAAGGTGTTTCCGGTACGCAGGCCGTCCACGATCGATTGAGGGCTCAGTTTGCCCTTGCCTTTGCGCTTGTCGTCGTCCCGATCGTCCTCACGGTGGTAAGTGCCGTCGGTGTCGCGCACCATCGTGAAGTTGCGCTGGTACTCGCCCGGGTAGAAATCTTGCGTGCTCCGGCGGTCATCGGGACCGAACATTCCACGGTTGTGCCAATCGGAACTGGCGAAGAACCACCAGTTGCGGCCTTCGCCGAGCAGCGCGTCCCACACGCCACCGATCTGGGCGCCGTAGACGCCGGTGCCGCCATAGGTGGTGCCGCCGACCGTGTCGATGCGCACGGCAGCAGCGCCAGTGCCAAAGGTGTTGCGCCGCGCGGCGTACTCGCCGCGGTCAGACGACGCGCCGTGACCTGGTTGCGACTCCATGCCGAACGCAACGCGAGGGGCTGCGTTGTTCAAGTTGCGCAGGTGCTCGACGTTGAAGCCGTTATTTCCGTTCGGGTTGAACGGGCCGGCACGCTCCAGGTGAGCGGGGACGTAGTAGCTGCCGTCCGGGTGGAAAGCGGCCATCCACTTGACCGCTTCGACGGTCTTGTTGTGGCCCGCTGTGCCCACTGGGCTGATCGCCGAGCTCGGCACCAACTTGGCCGCCGTGACACTCCAGATCGGATCTGCCACATTCAGGCTGCCGGGTACGGAGCAATCCCAGTTGTTACCGACGCCGCTGGTGGCGGAGGTGTTTCCGCGGCTGGTGTCTGCGACGCCGCGATCGAAACAGTACGCCCACTGGGCCAACGCAGAGGCATTGCCGATGGCCGCAAAAGGCCCGGTGGCAGGCAAGGTGCGCTGGTCGAAGCCGGCTGGCATTTGGCCAGTGATCACCGACATCGATGTGTGTTCATGCCCTGCGACCACCGATTCGATGCCGAGAAACATCGGCTTGTTTTGCAACGCAGACAGGTACTCCAGCACTGGGTACTGGAATTCCTGCACCGCCTGCCAACGCCACATGTTCTGGGTGGCTCCGGAGCCGGCTACGTTGCCCTTGATGTTCAATGGGCCGATGCTCTGTGCCCAGGTTGTCGACGGCCCGATGTACTGCGACGGCGACGGGTTCAACGGGTTGGTCGTTGGAAAATCAAAGGGCGTCGCGCCGCTGACCAAAGGGTAAGCCGGCGTTGCCAGCGATGCATCTTCGGCCAAGGTGCAATTGCGGTTGCCCGTACCGCCGTGACCGGCCTGGACGAACCAGTCCAGACCCCAGGGGGCGTCGACCGTCTTGCTGGTGGATTTTTGAACCAGCTTCTGCATCGAGATCGAGCCGTCGGAGCAGGTGGTGTGGTTGTGGAAGTCGCCAGCAACGTACCTGCCTGATGATCTCTTGCTCTTGTCGGACGCTGTGGCGTCGCTCGGTGCCGTGCTCATGGCGGTCACGCCGATGGCCGCGATCGCTGCGAGGGCGATCTGGCTCTTATTGAATGTGAACTTCATCAAATTGCTCCGGGTCGGTTGGGTGTTGTGAGCCTTGAGTCGAACCAGTGCGTTGCAGACTTTCCACCAGCACTGCGCCCGTCTGCGAGACAGGCTAATGAAACAGGATGACCGCTCCGTGACAGCCATCAGTCGGGCACTGGGCCGTTCGGACGGCCGGCGCGTGGCGATTCAGCCGAAGCGCGCGTAGTCAACGCTGAGCCTGGCCTTGATCGGCCCCGCTTTCGCGAAAACAAGCGTCATTGGGAACTCCCGTCCCACCAGCAGCGGAAACTTCAAGCCCACCAGACGCAGGTGCGGACCCTCTTCAGTGAGCACGGTCGTCTGCCCCTCGTGAATCACCAAGCTCAAGGAGGATCCCGCACTTCCACCGCCCAGCTCGGCCCCTTCGGCCACCGGTGTCTGGGCGCCGATCAAACGATCTGTCCGTGTCACGTCCTGGAACGTCATGCAGACAACGGCGGTTGTGGCGTCGTGTGCAGAGGCTCGCGTCCACGGGTGAATGATCGTGAGGTTTTCCGTGAGGAACTCGCAAGCGCGCGCCGAGGGCGCTAGCAGCCAAGCGCCCCAGGCCAAACCGGCGTGCAGCACGCCGCGTCGTTGAAAAAGTCGATTCATTCTTTCCTCGACAGGTACGTGGTCAACTCAGCGGGCAGGCTTGAATGCCTGCGCTGCCTGCGTCCAAGGTAAGGCTATGGAATCCAGATGACGCTTTGACGACAGCCAAGCGTTGAGCAGCCGCTACCGGTACCGCCGCATCGGCTTGCAGACTGCTCCCGCACGAGCCGGAAACGAACCGGAGCACCTCTGAAACATCACGGCGGCGTGGCGGCCGATCGATCCAATACCTGCTGTGCCTCGGGCCGTGCCGGTTGTACGTGCCGCAGCTCGGTCAGCAGCACGCGCGCTCCGGCCGGATCGGTGCGACCGAGCGCCATTGCCATGCGCAGCAGCGGGTCGTAAGCGGGGCGGAAGTCGGGGCTGATGCGCAGCACCTCCAACAAGGGCTTGCGCACCTGCAACAACATCTGCTGCGGGTCGGCCGACGGCCGGACCGCTTGGCCGACCTCGATGAAGCGATCGCGCGCCGACCAGTACGCCGCCAATCGCTGCGACCACGCGGCGTCGGGGCCCGCGTCGATCAGATCGACAGGCTGCACCTGGATTCTGCGCAGCAGCGACAACAGCCGATCGCGGGGCATCGAGTCGGGCGCGTAGGTGATGCGTGGTGCCGAGTAGGCGACCACCGGGCGATCGTCGGTGTTGAGTGGTGCATCACCGGCAAAGCGGATCAGACTCTGCGGGCCGGCGACGAATCCGCCGAGCAGCGCGAATTCGTCGGCGAGCCCGAAATCGACCAGCGGTTGCGGCAGGGTGGCTGCGGCAAGCCGCTCGCGCACCTGACGCAAATCGAAGCGGCCCGCGTCGGCACGAGCGACCAGGCCCAGCACCGGCGTTTCCAGGCTGTTGGTCGCCAGCATCGCGCTGCCACCCGGATACACCCGGACGAAGGACTGCACGATGCTGCGCAGGCTATCGAGGTCGAGTTGGTGAAGCGGCAGCCACTGGCAGAACACGCCTTGTTCGGTCAGCCGCCCCCGCACCGCCTGAAAGTGCTCGACGGTGTACAGCGCGCCGGACCCGCTGCGCGCCGGGTGGAAGTTGTCGGCGACGATGACGTCGTAGTGCTGGTCGGTGGCGCGCACGTAGCGTCGGGCATCGGCGGCCAGCAGGCGCAGGCGCGGGTTCGGTGCGCCCTCGCCGAAGGCGCGCGTGAAGTGCGCCGACGCCGCAATGACCTCGGGCAGCAACTCCACCGCATCGACCTGCAGCGTCGGGTCTTCAGCCGCCGACGCGGCGGTCATGCCGGTGCCCAGCCCGAGGAACAAGGCGCGCTGCGGCGCCGGGTGCAGAAGCAGCGGCAGCAAGGCCTGCCGTGCATCGGCCAGCAGGGTGGCGCTGCTGCCTTCTTGCTGGCGGTTATTGATGCGCAGTCGGGCGACGCCGTCGGAATCCTCGACGACGCTGACAGCTGCCACGGCGCCATCGCGGTAGCTGATGACCTGGCCACCTTCGGGCAGCTCGATGAATGCCAGCGGCGGCGCCCACAGCGCCAGCCCCACGGCCGCGCCCGCCGTGCCCCAGGCCATCGGCTTGAACCAGAAGCGCGGCGACGCCAGTGCCAGGTAGCCGGCTGCGACGATCAACAACGCGCCCTTGGGCCCGACCGCGGGCACCAGCAGCACGCCGAACAGCAGGGGTGCGACGGCCGCGCCCAGCGTGTTAAAGCCCAAGCAGCGGCCGAAGCCAATGCCGACCGCGCGCGCTTGCAGACTGAGGTGGCTGAACAGTGCGCCCATCGCGACCGTCGGCAGTCCGAACGCCGCCAGCGCCAGCGCGGCTTCGGCGCTGAGCGCTGCAGCCATGCTGGCGCCCAGACCGTGCAGCACCGCGTCCTTGACCTGCTCGGCCGCCCACAGACTCATCGTGCCGAGGAGGCAGGCGGCGGCCAGCAGACACAGCAAGCGATCGCGCAGCGCGCCGGGGTCGCGCACGGTCGTCGAGCATCGCTGGTAGGCCGCCGCACCGAGCGCGCTGCCCACCAGGTACACCGCCAACAGCATCGCGTAGGTGTAGACCGTGTCTTCGGCGACTTGACTGAGCACCCGAACCACCAGCACCTCGTAGCCGATGCCGAGCAAGCCGGTGGCCATGAGGAGCGCCAGCACGTTGCGTTTGACAGGCAGCGTCGTCGGCGGCGCACTCGCCGTGGAGTCGGACGGGAGTCTGAGCGCGGCAGCGGCGCACAGCAGGTTCAACGCCGCACAAACGCCGGCAGTGCGCACCAAACCCAGTTCTGGCACCAGCCAGAACGCGGCCGCCAGCACGCCGATGACGGCACCCAACGTGTTGCTGGCGTAAAGCGCCGCGATGGATGGCCCGTCGCGGCACAGTTGCGCCAACACGCGCTCCATGGCGGGCAGCGTCGCGCCCATCGCCGCAGTGGCAGGCAGCAGCACGATGAAGGTGCCCAGGAAGGCCACCGCCCATTGCCAGGAAGGGGTCGGCTGGACGCCGGTGACATCGAGCATCCAGGCGCTGACCGGCGCCAACAACAACGCCAGCGTGACGCTCCACAGTGCGATGACCACCTCGCACGCGGCGTACCAGCGCGCGGGTCGTGCGCTGCGTTCGATCAAACGCCCCAGCGCCAATGCTCCGACCGCGAGACCGCCGAAAAATGCCGTCACCACAGCCAGCACCGCCGCCGCTTCGTGGCCCAGCCACAAGGCGCATTGCTGCGTCCAGACGATTTGGTAGCCGAGGCCCGCGAAGCCCGAAGCCACCATCACACCGAGCGCGGCGCGGCGCCGCATGGCATGCGCTGGAGTGGTGCTCGCGCGGGAGAGGGACAGATCGGCTGACAAGCACCGCAGGCTAGTCAATCAATTTGTCAATTTGACGACGCCGCGATCATCCGCGTGCGGTCGCCGTCCGGCTCAGCCGCCGAAGGTGATCGCGTAGCCCCAGGAGTCCAGTCGGGTGGGGATGGCATTGAAGGCCATGCTGATGCGACGTCCGCCCGGGTTCGGCGGCACCGCATGCATCAAGTAGCTCGGAAACAGCACCAAGTCGCCCGGTTCGGGCTCGGGGCTGATCCATTTGTCTGCGCTGAACGGACCGGGCGTGATCCCGGCGTGGTCGTTCTTGAAGGCGAAATCGTGACCGCCAGGGGATTTCATGAAGACCGTCCGCGCATCGGGGTGGGTCGCGCTCAAGTACACCACGCCCGAGATGAAGCTGTTGGCGTGGTTGTGCATGGCCTGGCGCCCCCCGGTGTCCAGCACGTTGACCCACATTTCCTTGACCGACCAGCCGATCCGCTCGCCGAACAGCAGCGCTCCGAAATCGACCAGTTTGGGTGTGATCAACGCCGCAGCCTGGACAAACAACGGGCTGTCGCCGGGCTTCAACATCTCGGTGTGCGAGAGGTGGGACGACGAGTTGTTGTCGCGCAGCGCCAGACCGCTGAAATGCGCGACCAAGCCGCGCACCAGGGAGCGGTCCAAAGCAGCCGGTACACGCAGCAGTGGCGTGGGAAAAAGCTCGATCACTTCATCCATCACAGCTCCTGTCGATGGGGAGTTTGGGCGGGGTTTGTAACAGTCACGTGGCGACCGAGCCGTGGGCCTCGTCGACGACACACACCGGCTCAGCCGCGCCCGATGAACGGCATCTGGGTCGCCATGATCGTCATGAACTGCACGTTGGCCGACAGCGGCAGACCGGCCATGTGGACCACGGCGGAGGCGACATGCGCCACGTCCATCCGCGGCTCGGCCATCCGGCTGCCGTTGGCTTGCAGGATGCCGGCGGCCATCGCCTCTGTCATGTCGGTGGCGGCGTTGCCGATGTCGATCTGCCCGCAGGCGATGTCGTGGGCGCGGCCGTCGAGCGAGGTCGCTTTGGTCAGGCCCGTGATCGCATGCTTGGTCGCGGTGTACGGCGCGGTGTGCGGCCGCGGAACTTGGGCCGAGATCGATCCGTTGTTGATGATCCGCCCGCCGCGCGGCGTCTGCGCCTTCATCAGCCGGAACGCCTGCTGCGTGCACAGGAACGCGCCGGTCAGGTTGACATCGACGACTGCCTTCCATTGCTCGAAGCTCAGGTCTTCGAGCGGCACGGCGGGCGCGCCGGCGCCTGCGTTGTTGAACAGCAGGTCGAGCCGGCCGCAGACGCTGCGCACGCGCTCGAACAGCGCCGCGACCGAGGCCGGATCGGCGACATCGGTGGGCACCGCGAGCGCGTGCGTCGCGTTGGCGCCGGCGGCGTTCGCGGTCTCGTCCAGTGCGGCGGCACGGCGACCGGCCAGCACCACGGTGTAGCCGGCGTCCAGCAGCGCCAGCGCGCAGGCGCGGCCGATGCCGCTGCCAGCGCCGGTGACCAGGGCGACGCGTTCGGGCGCAGTCATGGCAGCGGCGCCGCGTCGGGCAGCGCGTCGACCGCTGCGCGCTGCTCGAAGCAGTCGGTGAAGGTGAAGTACAGCGATGCGTAGAAAACGGTCGAAAACATCAGACCGGCCGGCAGCGCGGCGACCGCCACCAGTTGCGGCGCGCCGAGCAGCATGAACACGCTGTTGACCAGCACCGCGAACAGCAGGATCAGCACCAGCCAGGTCAGGCCGTAGACCGCGAAGGCGCCCTTGTTGCGCCAGCAAGCGAGGGTGCTCGAAAACAGCGACTGCGCGGGGCCCTGCGCATCCCAGTGGATCAGCGCCGGGGCGTGCCAGAACGGCAGCGCGAGCAGGCTCGCCAGCCCCAGCCGCACGAGCATGCCGGTCGCCAGTTGCGGGTCGCCGAGCAGCGTTTCGAGGCGATCGGTGTCGGCCGTCTTCGATGTCATCGCCGCTTGCAGCGCCTCGAAGGTGCCGCCGTCGACCACGTTGCTGAACCACATGATGAACAGGCTGGCCGCCGCGTAGAGCAGGCCGATCGTCAGTATCGCGATCGCCTGCGGGCGCTGCCCGCGCACCGGCTCGATGAAGACGCCGGCCATCGGCGTGCGCCCTGCCAGCGCGCGCTGCGTTGCCAGCATGAAGCCTTGCGAGACCAGCGGCAGCGCGGTCAGCAGCAGCAAGGCGCCGATGCCGGGCACCAGCAACATCAGCATCGCGCCGAACAAGAAGGACGCGAACAGCGCCGCGAACGCCAGCGGCTTGCCGAAGAACACGCGAAAGCCGCTGCGCACCCACAACACGCCGCGGCTCGCCGGCACGGTCAACAGTTTCATGCGGCGTCCGGCGTGGCGGCTCGTGGTGATGCCGAGGGCGCTGGCAGGGTCGGATGCCAGGGCAACTCGATGCGCTGGCGCAGCACGCGCTCGAAGTGGGTCGGGTCGTGGGCGGTCAGCATGGCGGCGTCGCGCGGCAGGTGCAGGTCCCACAGGCGCGAGACCCAGAACCGCAGCGCCGCGCCGCGCAGCATGGCGGGGAACAGACGCAACTCGTCGCCGGTGAACGGGCGCACCGCGTGGTACGCACCGACCAGCGCCGATGCGCGGTCTTCGTCGAGGCGGCCGCTCGCGAGGTCGATGCACCAGTCGTTGAGGCACACCGCAATGTCGAACACGAAGGTGTCGACGCCGGCGAAATAGAAATCGAACAGGCCGCTGAGCAGGTCGCCCTCGCGGCTGTCGTCGAACATCACGTTGTCGCGGAACAAATCCGCATGCACCGGGCCACGCGGCAGGTGGCTGCCGGCGGCCGATTGCGCCACATGCTGCTGGAACGCCAGCTCGGCCTCGATCAGTGTGCGCTGCGATTCGCCGAGAAACGGCAGCACCACCGGCACTGTTTCGACCCACCACGCGAGACCGCGCAGATTCGGCTGGTGCAGCTCGAAGTCGCGCCCGGCGAGATGCATCCGCGCGAGCATGCTGCCGAGCTGCTGGCAGTGCTCGGCGTCGGGTGCGGTGCGGCTGCTGCCGCTCAGTCGGTCGACCACCGCCGCCGGCTTGCCTTGCAGCGTGTGCAGGATCTCGCCCTCGGCATCGGCGCAGGGGTCGGGCACCGGGATGCCGCGCTGCGCCAGGTGCTTCATCAGCCGCAGATAAAACGGCAGTTGCACGGCGGTCAGGCGCTCGAACAGCGTCAACACGTAGCGGCCCTGCGTGGTGTCGGCAAAGTAGTTGGTGTTCTCGATGCCGCCCGAGCAGCCTTCGAGCGCCGTCAACGTCCCGATGTTCAGGCGCAAGACGAGTTCAGCCGCCGCGTCGAACGGCACTTCGGTGTAGACAGCCATGTCGAAGAAAAACAGCCGCGCGCGTTCAGAAAGACAGCACCGGCCACACCCGCTTGCCCACCGCACCGTTGGAGCCGCGAGCGCCCTGGGACAGGTCGCGCGCATCGCTGGGCGGGATGATTTCGTAAGCGATGCCGCCGAACTTCGGGGTGACGGTGATCCGCTTGGTCTGGCCGCGAACCTTCAGCTCGTCGATGCGGGCGCCGTCGTCTTCGACCACGGTACGCACCACCGCCGGTTCGCCGGGCTCGGTCTTGTCGGGCGCAGCGGGCGAGCCAGGCGGCGCCGGGGTCGCAGCAGGCGCCAGCGTCGGGGCAGCGGGCGTGGCTGGCGTCGGTGCGGTCAGTGCGGTTGGCGTTGGGGCGGCTGCGCCCGCGTGAAGCGGGGCGGCGCAACACAGCACGCCCAAAGCGCGCCATGCCGACGTGACCCGGCGGTGTCGTGTGTTCATGCTGCGATTTTAGGCGCCAGTGGGCAGGCAGCAGATACAGTGGGGGCGAGTCATCACCGCGAGTCAGTTCGTGAGTTCCACCGTCCGCCTGCCGTCCCACGCCCCCCTCGACCCGAATGCGCTGGCCCGCGCCCACAGCCTGCACCGCCAGGGACTGCTGGCCGAGGCCGAAGCGCTGTACCGGCACATCCTGCAGGCCCAGCCGCAGCAGGTCGATGCCTTGCAATTGCTGGGCTTGATCGAAGCGCAGAACCAGCGCTCGGTCGAGGCGGTCGCGCTGTTCGATGCGGCGCTGGCGCTGCGCCCCGATCTGGTGGCGGCCTGGTTCAACCGCGGGATTTCGTTGCAGACCCTCAAACGTTCGGCAGACGCGATCGGCAGCTACGACCGCGTGCTGGCCCTGCAGCCGGAGCATGCCAAGGCGCAGTACAGCCGGGCGTTTTTGCTGCATGAACTGCAACGCAACGCCGAGGCGCTGGACGGCTTCGAAGTGCTGCTGCGCGCGTCGCCGCAGCACTTCGAGGCGCTGTACGGCCGCAGCGTGGTGCTCCAGCACCTGGGTCGGCATGGTGAGGCGGTGGCGGGTTACGAAAGCTGCTTGGCAATGGCGCCCGATCACGTCGATGCGCTCTTCAACCGCAGCCTCGTGCTGCACCAACTGAACCGCACCGCCGACGCGCTGGACGGCTATGACCGGGTGCTCGCGCTCAAGCCGGATCACACTGAAGCGGTATTCGGCCGAGGCGTCGCGCTGCAGGCTTGTGGCCGACACCGCCAGGCGCAGGACGACTATGGCCGTGCCTGCGAGCTGCAACCGCAGCATGAGCGCGCGCACTTGAACCGCAGCCTGTGCGCGCTGCTGCTGGGTGACTTCGACACGGGCTGGCCCGGCTACGAATGGCGGTTTTGCCAAACCGAACAGGTCGCGCCGATCCGCGACTTCGGTGTTCCGCGCTGGCAGGGCGGCCCCGAGATCCGCGGCAAAACCATCCTGCTGCATGCCGAGCAGGGGCTGGGCGACACGATCCAGTTCGGTCGCTACATCGAGCAGGTGGCCGCGCTCGGCGCCAGCGTGTTGCTCGAAGTGCAGCCACCGTTGCAGGTGCTGCTGGCCGACATCGACGGCGCCGAGACGGTGCTGGCGCACGGCGATGCGCTGCCTGTGGTGGACCTGCACTGTTCGCTGCTGAGCCTGCCACTGGCGTTCGGCACCCGGCTCGACACCATCCCCGCGCCCCTGACGCTGCGCGCCGCGCCTTCGCAGGTGCAAGCCTGGCGGCAGCGCCTCGGCGACGACCCGCGGTTGCGCGTGGGCCTGGTCTGGAGCGGCAGCCCCCTCCATCTCAACGATGTGAATCGATCGATTCCGCTGGCCGATTTCAGCGCGCTGCTGTGCGACGGCGTCGCGTTCTACTCGCTGCAACCCGAGCTGCGCGACAGCGACCGCGCGGCCCTCGACGCGCACCCCGAGCTCCGCCACTTCGGCAGCGAGCTGCGACAGTTCACCGACACCGCCGCACTGATCGAGGCGATGGACGTTGTCATCACGGTCGACACCAGCGTCGCGCACCTGGCCGGCACGATGGGCAAGCCGGTGTGGATCCTGCTGTCGGCCGCCCCCGACTGGCGCTGGATGTTGGGCCGCGACGACAGCCCGTGGTACCCGACGGTTCGGTTGTTCAGGCAGCCCGCAGTCGGCGATTGGCCATCGGTGCTCGATCGGGTGCGCGCTGCGTTGGCGGGCCTGGTGGAGCAGCACCCGCGCTGAGGCGCGGCGACGGCGGCGGTGCGGCCCCAGCAACGCGGCCTGCAGCCTGAGCCGCACAATTCGCCGATGAGTTCAACGCCCTTGTCCGACGCCCGTCCCATGCTGCTGGTCGACGGCTCCAGCTACCTGTACCGCGCCTACCACGCGCTGCCCGATCTGCGCGGCCCCGAGGGTGTGCCCACCGGTGCGCTGCACGGCATGGTGGCGATGCTGCAGCGCGCGCTGAAGGACGTGAAACCCCACCACGCGGTGTGCGTGTTCGATGCCAAGGGCCCGACCTTCCGCGACGCCTGGTATCCCGAATACAAGGCGCACCGCAGCCCGATGCCCGAGCCGCTGGTGCAGCAGATCGAGCCGATTCACGAGGTGGTGAGGCTGCTCGGCTGGCCCGTGTTGACGGTGCCCGGCATCGAGGCCGACGACGCGATCGGCACGCTGGCGCGGGTGGCCGCAGCAGCCGGGCATCGGGTGGTGATCTCGACCGGCGACAAGGACCTGGCGCAGTTGGTCAACGATCAGGTGACGCTGATCAACACGATGAGCAACGAGCGGCTCGACGTGCCCGGTGTGATGGCCAAGTTCGGCGTGCCGCCGGAACGCATCGTCGATTACCTGACGCTGATGGGCGACGCGGTGGACAACGTCCCCGGCGTCGACAAGGTCGGCCCGAAGACGGCTGCCAAGTGGATCGCCGAACACGGTTCGCTGCAGGGCGTGATCGACGCCGCCGACAGCATCAAGGGCGCGGCCGGCGACAACCTGCGGCGCGCGCTCGACTGGCTGCCGCAGGCGCAGCGGCTGGTCACGGTGCGGCTCGATTGCGACCTGGCTGGGTTCGTGCCCGGCTGGCCGGGACTCGATGCCTTGGCGTTGAAAGAAGCCGACCGCGCAGCGCTGCGCGACTTCTATGCGCGCTACGGCTTCAAGACCTGGCTGCGCGAGATCGAGGCATCGTTGGGCGTGGCCGATGCGGCGGTGCAGCCGCCGAGTCCCCGCAAGCGCGCTGCGGCTGCGCGCTCGGCGTCGGACGAGCCGGATTTGTTTGCCGTCGATGCGGTGATCGGCGAGGGCCCGGCGACCGTGGTGGCGACCGATTCGGTCGAGCACCACTACGACACCGTGCTGACGCGGGAAGCACTCGAGTTGTGGATCGGCAAGATCGAAGCCGCTTCGCGCGCCGGACACGTCACCGCCATCGACACCGAGACCGATTCGCTCGACGCGATGAAAGCGCAACTGGTCGGCATCTCGCTCAGCGTGACCCCCGCAGAGGCGGCCTACATCCCGCTGCGCCACGACTACGCCGGCGCGCCCGAGCAATTGCCGGTCGGCGACGTGCTGGCGACGTTGAAACCGTGGCTCGAAGACCCGGCCGCGCCCAAGCTGGGCCAGAACATCAAGTACGACACGCATGTGCTGGAGAACGCCGGTGTCCACATCCGCGGCTATGTGCACGACACCATGCTGCAGAGCTATGTGCTCGAAGCGCACAAGCCGCACGGGCTGGAAAGCCTGGCGCAGCGCCACCTCGGGCGCAGCGGCCTGAGCTACGAAGACCTGTGCGGTAAGGGCGCGCACCAGATCCCGTTCGGTCAGGTCGAGGTCGGCAAGGCGGCAGAATATTCGTGCGAGGACAGCGACATGACGCTGGACGTGCACCGCACGCTGTGGCCGCAAATCAACGCCGAACCCGGCCTGCGCGACGTGTACGCACGCATCGAGCTGCCTACCGCGCTGCTGCTTCAACGGATCGAGCGCACCGGCGTGCTGATCGACCCGGCGCGCTTGGCGGCCCAAAGCCAGCAGCTCGGGGAGCGCATGGTCGCGCTGGAAGCCGAGGCCTACGCGCTGGCCGGCCAGCCGTTCAACATGGGCAGCCCGAAGCAGATCGGCGAGATTTTGTTCACCAAGCTGGGCCTGCCGGTCAAGAAGAAAACCGCGACCGGCGCGCCGAGCACCGACGAAGAGGTGCTGGCCGAACTGGCCGCCGACTACCCGCTGCCGGCACGGCTGCTCGAACACCGCAGCCTGTCGAAGCTGAAGGGCACCTACACCGACAGGCTGCCGCAGATGATCAACCCCGCCACCGGCCGCGTGCACACCAACTACGCACAGGCGGTGGCGGTGACCGGGCGGCTGGCCAGCAACGAGCCGAACCTGCAGAACATCCCGATCCGCACCGCCGAAGGCCGCAAGGTGCGCGAGGCCTTCATCGCGCCTACAGGCCACGTGATTCTGAGCGCCGACTACTCGCAGATCGAGCTGCGCATCATGGCGCACATCAGCGAGGACCCGCATCTGCTGAAGGCCTTTTCCGACGGCATGGACGTGCACCGCGCGACCGCGAGCGAGGTGTTCGCGATCGACCCTGCGGCCGTCACCTCAGAACAACGCCGCTACGCGAAGACGATCAATTTCGGACTGATCTACGGCATGGGTGCGTTCGGTCTGGCGCAGAGTTTGGGCATCGAGCGCAGCGCGGCGGCGTTGTACATCGAGCGCTACTTCGAGCGCTTCGCCGGTGTCAAGCGCTACATGGACGACACCCGCGCATCGGCACGCGAGAAGGGCTACGTCGAGACGCTGTTCGGACGGCGCGTGTACCTGCCCGAGATCAATGGCGGCAGTGGCCCGCGCAAGGCCGGCGCCGAGCGGCAGGCGATCAATGCGCCGATGCAGGGCACGGCGGCCGATCTGATCAAGCTGGCGATGCTGGCCGTGCAGCGGCTGCTCGACGCCGAGGGCCGGGCGGCGCGCATCGTGATGCAGGTGCATGACGAATTGGTGCTGGAGGTGCCGGAGGCGGAACTCGACTGGGCTCGGGTTGCCGTTCCATCCGCGATGGCGGGTGTTGCTTCTCTGAAAGTGCCGCTGTTGGCGGAAGTCGGGGTGGGTGCCAATTGGGATCAGGCTCATTGACTGGGGTTGTATTGCGCAGACTGGGCGGGGTGGCGCGCCGACGGGAGGGTTTGCCTTGCTGGACCGCGCCGGGTCTCGGCCCGGCTGCCGAGTTGCTTTTTCTGCGGAGCCAGAAAAAGTAACCAAAAAGAGGCCCTGAACACCAGACATTTGGTGATCGCGCTGCGGCTGCACACCTACGTCAACGGCTCTGGCACGAGAACAGTCGCCGAGCTACTGCCCCGGTTTCCTCGCTCACATCCAGCCGCTCCAGCCTGCTGCGCCTCGACCCTTGCGGGTCATTGCCTGTAATGACGACCACGACTGTGCGACTGAAGTAGGCACCGCGCGCCGCCATTCGTGTGCGAAGTGCCAACGGCAGACTGCGACGTCTGTGAGTGCCTCTGCTCATAGGCGGTCACCGTTGGGAGATGTCTATTTCAAATCAACCTCTCATCTGGAGCTTACTCATGAAAACATCGCATATTCTTTCCGTCGTCATGTCGACCCTGGTGTTGTCTGCGTCGTCTTTGGCCCAAGCGCAAACCACCAAACCGCCACTCGAGTCTGCCCGTATGGCCGCCTTCATGGACCGAGATGCGTTTCTGTCCATGCATCGTTGGGACGAAATGACCGGTATGTGGGTGGTCAAGTCGGATATTGAAATGCCCAAGGGCATCAAGTCGCGGTCGGAGGTCATGGCCATGACCGAAGTCTTCCTCAGCAAGAACCGGTGGGATGAATCGGGCAGCCAATGGGTACCTATTGCCGGTGCTCCACGCGACATGGGAAAGCTGACGCGTGAGCAGGTGCGAATGGATACGGCCCGTTTTCTGATGTCTCACTACTTCGACGAATCATCCGGCGAGTGGCTAATGAAGCTGCGACCGACCAACTGATCGCCAACCCTGCGCGTCGAGTGCGCCATGGACCGCGGTGAGGGCAAGTAATGTCCTGAGCAACGCCACGACTCATTGCATCGATCGCGTCCCGCGTCGGGAGCACGGATAGAAACCTCTCGACGAGGTGGGGCGCGACGATCCCGGAGACGGCCCGGACGGCCGCTTCTTTATCGCACCACAGGTGCTTTCATATCAGGAGACTTCAATGAATAAGCGTTCTATGCTTCTCGCATCTTTGATGATTTCAACGTGCGCGGTCAGCGCGTTTGCAGCAGACAACTCGGCTGCGATGCGCAAGACGCGCGCGCAAGTCATGCAAGAGTTGGCACTGGCGATCAAGAGCGGTGAATTGATCGAGCCATTCACAAACAAAGCTTTCAAGGATCTCTATCCGAGCAAGTATCCGATGTCCGACAGTGATGCAGAAAAGATGGCCAACGAGATGATGAAGAACACCGGCATGATGAAAAAGTAGTTTCCGATCTTCATCATCGAATCCACAGCCCGCGACGTCGCCGTAATTCGGGCGTCGTCGCGGGCATGGGTCACCCATCGTGTCGCTGACAGACTCCATTTCGACTTGGCACACGCCGCTCGGTGCACCTCGGGCGCGCAAGCCGACACCGCGTTGACGGCTACCCACTTTTATACCGTTCACCGCACGAGGGTGCTGAACCCGATTGCCTGAAAGACAGGCGCATGTCAGCTGCCTCACTTCGCGTTGAACGATGACGCGACGGCGTCGCAGACAGCGCCCATCGGCCATGGCGATGACCCGCAGGGTCGAGCCGAAACGAGAACACGCGGCTGGGCCTTAGCGAGGTACCCGTGGCCGGGGTCCGGTGACCGTTCTCGTGCCAGAGACTCTGCAGTAGGTGTGCAGCCGCAGCGTGACACTCAAATCGGCTGGTGTTCAGGCGCTCTTCTTTGGCGACTTTCTTTTGTGTCAGCAGAAGAAAACGAAGTTTCGGCGGAGCCAAAGTTACTCGGCCGCCGGGCCGAGACCCGGCGCGGTGTCAAGAGTCAGCACGTTGTCGATCAGCGCGATCGCCACCAGCCCCAGGCGACCGAGACGGCCCAACAGCCAGACCCGCCAGACGGCAAACGTCAGCGATAAACCAACACCGGAATCTTCGTGTGCGTCAGCACCTTTTGCGTCTCGCTGCCGAGCAGCAGCCCCTGCACGCCGCGTCGGCCGTGCGAGGCCATCAGGATCAGGTCGCAACCCCGGGACTGGGCGGCATGGACGATGGCTTCGTAGGGCTGGTCGTTGGCCTCGATCACCGTCTCGCAGGGAACGCCTTCTTCAGCGGCGGCACTTTTTACGGCGCCCAGATACTTGGCTGCCTGCGCTTGACTGTCAATCAGGAACTGATCCTTGGTGTCTTCGACCATCGCCGTGTCGAAGGTCAGCACGCGGAACTTCGGCGTCACGCTGATGCAGGTGACCTTGGCGTTCAGGTCCTTGGCAAAACGGATGCCTTTGACCGCCGCAGTCTGCGAGAGTTCTGAACCATCGGTCGGAATCAACACATGGGTGAACAGCATGATGAACTCCATTCGTGAGTGGGAATTCAGCTTAGTCCTGCACCGACCGCAGCGCCAGATGAAGTGCTTCTCTCAGCATGGATTTGATGGGCCCGGCAGGCCATCAAACCGAAGCTCATCCCTGCTCGCCAGTTCATGGCGGCGCGGTTGAACGGCAGCGCTCCACCCGAGTGCCGGTCTCAAGAAGTTCCAAGCCGCTAAGCGTACGAGCGCGTAGGGCAGGTAGCTTACTCAGGACGGCCGGATTCGAATCCTTCGTGAAGGAGGGTCCAGAAGATGAGCTCAGCAAGCATGCCCAAGGTAAGCCGCTGAGGTTCGACTGGTTCAGACTTCGGTGACTACTCAAGACCTTCTGGTATGCTAACTTAGTTGGTGCTCGCTTTGGTTTTCTTGC
>JANMTL010000302.1:0-2411 GCA_031390425.1 Rhizobacter sp. | reverse complement strand
AGGCCGGCGGCGCGCGCGACCCAGATGATGACTTGCAGATCACGCAGGCCGCCCGGGCTTTCCTTGCAGTTGGGTTCCAGCGAGTAGGGCGTGTCCTCGAACTTCTGGTGCCGCTGACGCATCTCCAGCGTCTTGGCGCGCAGGAACGAGCGCGCGTGCATCGCCTGCGAATTGTTGCGGCGGAACACGTTGAAGCCGCGGCGCGATCCGCAGACGAAGCGCGATTCGAGCAAGGCGGTGCGCACGGTGACATCGCGCTCGGCTTCGGCCATGCACTCTTCGACGGTGCGCACGCTCGATCCGATTTCGAGCCCGATGTCCCAGCAAGCGGTGATGAAGGCTTCGACCGAACGCTTGGCCTGCGCTTGCGCCAAGTCGGTTCCCGGCGGGCCGGACGGCAGCAGCACCAGCACATCGACATCGGAGTGCGGGAACAATTCACCGCGCCCGTAGCCGCCGACCGCGAGCAAGGCCGCGTCGGCAGGCATGCCGCAACGCTCCCACAGATCGACCACGGTGGTGTCGGTGTGGCGCGCAATGCTTCGGATCAGACGCGTCGCAGCCGGTGCGGTGGGGCGTGCTGCATCGAAATGTCGGATCAGCGCGTGCTTGCCCGCCTTGAAGCGCAGCCGCAGATCAGCGAGACATTCAGGGGCCAGCGCGACGGGCTCGGCCGACTCGACGGAGAGAATCACGGCCACTCAGGCCATCACGGATTCATGGACGAACCGAGGCACCGACGGACTGCCGGCCGACACGGTCAGCACCTCGTAGCCGGTCTCGGTGACCAGCACGGTGTGCTCCCACTGCGCGGACAGCGAACGATCTTTGGTGACGATGGTCCAGCCGTCGCCGGTTTCGCGGATTTCGCGGCGGCCGGCGTTGACCATCGGCTCGATCGTGAACACCATGCCGGGCACCAAGACCTCCAGCGTGCCGGGTTTGCCGTAGTGCAGCACCTGCGGTTCTTCGTGGAACTTGCGCCCGATGCCGTGGCCGCAGAACTCGCGCACCACCGAGAAACCGTTGTTCTCGGCGAAGGTCTGGATCGAGTGGCCGATGTCGCCGAGCCGCACGCCAGGCCTCACTTTCGCGATGCCGCGCCACATCGCGTCGTAGGTCATTTGGCACAGCCGCTTGGCTGCAATGGAGCCCTCGCCGACGACGAACATCCGGCTGGTGTCGCCGTGCCAACCCTCCTTGATCACGGTGATGTCGATGTTGACGATGTCGCCGTTCTTCAACGGCCGGTCGTTCGGGATACCGTGACACACCTGGTGGTTGACCGAGGTGCAGATCGACTTCGGATACGGGGTGTAACCCGGCGGTGCGTAATTCAGCGGAGCCGGTATGCCTTGCTGCACGTTCACGATGTAATCGTGGGCCAGCTTGTCGAGCGCTTCGGTGCTGATGCCGGGCTTGACATGCAATGTCAGCATGTCCAGCACCTCCGAAGCCAGGCGGCCTGCGATGCGCATGCCGGCTGCGTCGGCGGCGGTCTTGATGGTGATCGTCATGCGGTCGATTATCTCACCCGGCCCGTAAAATCAAGGGTCTACCCGTGGTGGCCCCAGCCGCCACAGTGCGATCCCACCTTGTCGTTGCCGTCCCGTCCTTCACCCCCCAGCCGAGCGCCCCGCGTGATCACTTCGCCCCAGCACCTGCTCCATGTCGAAGGGGGCAGTGCGCTCCCGGCCTTTCGCGCCCAGGCGCTGCTGGTGAAGCTGCAACAGCACCCTGCCTGCGGTGGCGCCCGCATCACGGCCGTCCACGCCCGGCATGTGCACTGGGTCTGCAGCGACGCGCCACTCGACCGCGCGCAGCGCGACACCGTCGAAGGCCTGCTGCGTTACGGCGATGCGTACGTCGGCCCGACCGACGAAGGTGCGCTGATCGTCATCGCGCCGCGCCTGGGCACGGTCTCGCCGTGGGCTTCGAAGGCGACCGACATCGCGCGCAACTGCAGCTTGCGCTTGAAAAGAATCGAGCGCGTCACCGAATACCGCTTGAGGCTGAAGACGGGCCTGCTCGGCGGCAGCAAACCGCTGAGTGCCGATGAATGGCAAGCCGCCGCCGCGCTGCTGCACGACCGCATGACCGAAAGCGTGCTGCTGCGTCGCGAAGACGCCGCGCATTTGTTCGACGAACGGCCGGCCGCGCCGATGGCGCAGGTCGATGTGCTGGGCGCCGGTCGCGCGGCGTTGGTCGGCGCGAATGTGGATTTCGGACTCGCGCTGTCCGGTGACGAAATCGATTATTTGGTCAGCGCCTTCACTGCACTGGAGCGCAACCCGACCGATGTCGAGCTGATGATGTTCGCGCAGGCCAACAGCGAACACTGCCGCCACAAGATTTTCAACGCCGGCTTCACGATCGACGGCGTGGCGCAGCAGCGCTCGATGTTCCAGATG
>JANMTL010000288.1:0-16957 GCA_031390425.1 Rhizobacter sp. | reverse complement strand
CTTCGTGCTGCCCACCTTTGCCACGGTGTTCGCCGGCTTCAAGACCCAGCTGCCGCTGATGACGCGCATCCTGCTCGGCAGCTCGCGCTTCATGCTCGATTGGTGGTGGCTGCTGCTGGCCGTGGCGGTGGGCGCTGCGGTGGCCGCGCGCAGCTTCGTGCACACGACGGCCGGCCGACTCGCCTGGGACCGGCTCAAGCTGCGGCTGCCGATCGCCGGCACGTTGGTGTGCAAAGGCGTGCTGTCGCAGGCGGCGCGCAGCCTGGCGATGGTGTCGAAGAGCGGCGTGCCGATCGTCAGCGGCCTGACGATGAGCGCCCAGGTGGTCGAGAACGCCCACATCGCGCAAGCGCTCAACGGCATGCGCACCGGCGTCGAACACGGTGAAACGCTGCTCTCGGCCAGCACGCGCGCCAACATCTTCACGCCGGTGGTGCTGCAAATGATCATGGTCGGCGAAGAGTCCGGCTCGCTCGGCGAGATGCTCGAAGAGATCGGTCAGATGTATCAGCAGGAGGTCGAGTACGAATTGAAGACGCTGTCTTCGAAGATCGAACCGATCCTGATCGTGATGCTGGGCGGCATGGTGCTGGTGCTGGCATTCGGTGTTTTCATGCCGATGTGGGAAATGGGCAGCCATGCCATCAAGTAATCGGCCGGCCCGTCGATAAGACCGTCAGAACGCGCCGCTGTGTGTGCGTCGGTCCCCCACACCAACCTTTACCGGAGTTCCCCATGCCACGCTTTGCCCAACGGTCTGCCCAACGCGGCTTCACGATGATCGAGCTGATCGTCGTCATCGTCATCCTCGGTGTGCTGGCTGCCGTGGCGCTGCCGCGCTTCACCAACCTGCAACGCGATGCACGTGTGGCCAAACTCAACGCCGCACGCGGCGCGGTCAATGCCGCCACCGCCATGATCCACGGCGCGGCGATGGCCCGACAGGGTCAGGTTCAGCCCGCCTGTGCGGTCGCTGCCGGCTTCGGCGCCAACCCACCGGCGGTCAACGCGGCAGGCACCGGCAATATTTGCACCGAGAACGGCCTGGTCGAGGTGACTTCGCTGTATCCCGCCGCCACCATGGCAGGCATCGTAGCCACCGCTGGTCTGGTGCAGGTGGCGGGCACGCCGACAGCGGCGCAATTGGCCGCCGATGGTTACGCAGCGGTCGCGGGCGGCGGCGGTTTCCAGGTTCAAGTGAGCGGCGGACCGGCTGCGGCCACCTGTTCGTTCGACTACGTGGCTCCGGCGGCCCTGGGCGCTGCGCCGACCATCTCGGCCAACGTCGTCACCGGCTGCTGATTGCCGCTGTGCGCGCACGCCCGCGCGGTTTCACCATGGTCGAGCTGATCGTGGTGATGCTGCTGATGGGTGTGCTCGCTGCCGTGGCGCTGCCGCGCCTGACCGACCGCCGCGCCCTGCAAGAGCGCGGCTTTCTCGATCAGGTGCGTGCGCTGTTGCAACACAGCCGCAAGATCGCCACCGCACAGCGCCGCGAGGTGTGCGTGCTGTTGGCGCCGGCCGCGGTCAGCGCGGTGTATGCCAATGGCGCGCTCTGCAACGCCGCCGCGCCGCTGCCCGCACCGGGCAGCACCGATCCGCTGACGATTGCGGTGCCGAACGGCGTGGTGCTCGGCGGTGCAGCGCTGGTGCGCTTCACCGTGGACGGCCGACCGTCGCCGAATGTCGACCAGGTGATCAGCGTCGGTGGCAACGCGTTCACCGTGAGCCGCGAGACCGGTGTCGTTTTCTGACTCGTCGAGAGCCCGAATGAACCTGCCCCATCGATTCGATCGACCCCGCACATCGGGCCCGCGCCGCAGGTTTGGGCCGCGCGCTCCGGGCTTCACGCTGATCGACGTGCTGATGGTGATCGTGCTGCTCGGCATCGTCGCGGTGGTGCTGACCGGCGCGTCGGCGCGGCTGGCCGCGCAATCGGCGCAAACGCTGAAGGCGCGGCAGTCGCTCGCGCTCGCGCAGGGCCTGCTGGCCGAGGTGCGCCACATGCCGTTCACCTTTTGCGATCCGAACGATGCACAGGCCTCGACCGCCACCTCCGCCACGCTCGGCGGCGCGGGCTGTGCAACGCTGGTCGACGGCCTCGGCCCCGAGCCCGGCGAGTCGCGCTACAACGGCGCCCCGAATCGATTCGACAGCGTCAGCGATTACCAGGGTTTTGCGATGCCCGGGCCCGGCTGCGCAGGCGGGCTGTGCGATCTGGCCGCTAACGTGATCAACGCGACCGGCCCGCTGCTGGGCTGCGCGGCGCAGGTCAACCTGGTGGCGCAGGCGCTGGCCGGCATCGCCGCCAACGACGCGAACGGCCGACCGCAGGCGCTGCGCATCGTGGTCACCGTGACCTGCCCCGGCGCCGACACGCTGGTCGCCGAAGGCATCCGGGTTCGCCATGCGCCGAACAGCTTCTGAGCCGATGTCGATCTGTCGACCGCACGCCCGCGTGCCACGGCAGCGCGGCTTCACGCTGGTGGAGCTGGTGGTGTCGATCACGCTGCTCGGCATCCTGGCGATGGTGACGGTGCCCCTGCTGCAACTGCCGATGAGCGCCTACCTCGACGCCACCCGGCGCGCCGACACCGCCAGCGAGATCGACGCGACCGCCGCCAAGCTGCGCGCCGACCTGGCGACCGCGCTGCCGAACAGCATCCGGATCGATCCGACGCGGCGCTTTCTCGAATACCTCGAAGTGCGCGCCGTCGGCCGCTACCGCAACGGCTCCGACGGCACGCCGCCGAGCTGCCCGGCCGCCTGCGGCAACGACGTGATGCAGTTCGCCTGCAACGAGAGCTGCTTCACCACGCTGGGGCCGCTGCAAGGCAGCGCGCCGGTGGTCGGCAGCGACTACGTGGTGATCAACCCGCTGGGCCCCGGCGTGGCGAACGGCGACCCGTACTTCGGCGGGGCGGCCACGCCGCCCGGCGGCATCAAGGGTCGGCTGCAAACCGTGACGCCGGTCGGCGCCGACACCCGCTTGACGATCACCGCACACAGCTTCGCGCTGGCGCCGGCCAACAAGCGTTTCTACGTCGTGTCGACCCCGGTGACTTATGAGTGCAACCTCGCCACGCGCCGCCTGACGCGACGCTGGGGCTATGCGGTGGCTGCGGCGCAACCGGTGGCGTTTGCCAACACACCGTCGGCCCCGCTGGCGCTGCAAATTCAAGGCTGCCGCTTCGACTACACCGCGACCGGTGCGGCCGGTGGCGTGGTGTCGGTGCGCTTGCAGCACAGCCAGCCGGCCGCCGGTACCGGCGTGCCGGAGGCGGCCGACACGCTGCTGGAGTTCAGCGTGAAGGAAGCGTCGTGAGCCGCCGTGCCAGGCCGCGCACCAGCGCACGCGCCCGCCATCAACGCGGCTTCTCGGCCGTGCTGATGATCGCGCTGATCGTCGGGGTGGCCGGCATGCTGGGCTACGCGGTCACCGTCACCAGCGCGATGCACGACAGCAGCGCCCGCGAGATCGCCTCGTCGCGCGCCGCGCAAGCCGCGCGGTCGGGGTTGGAGTGGGGTCAGTTCCGCGTGCGTCCCGGCGTCGCGCCGATCTGCGCGCCCGGCATCAACATCACGCTGCCGTACAGCTCCGGCGCCGTCGCTGTCAGCGTGACCTGCGCTGCCAGCGGCCCCTACACCGAAGCCGCCGCGACCGTCACCCGCTACCAGTTCACCGCCACCGCCTGCAGCCCGGCCGCCGCCGGCACCTGCCCGAACCCGGCGGGCAGCGGCGACTATGTCGAGGCGCAGGTCGTGGGATCGGCCGAGCGTTGAGGCAACGCTGAACGAGTGGCCTCCGTGCGCGGCGCGGAGCCGTTCAGCGTTGCGTCAATCAGAGTCGTCGCGCCACGCATCGGTGCAAACGAACTCGGCCAGCGGTCGGCCCTGGCGCCAGCCGGTCTGCTCCAGCATCGGCGCGTCGTAGAACGTCGGCACCGGCCCCAGGCACAACACTGCCATCGGCTGTGCGCCGTCGGGCAGCCGCAGCAGCCGCGCCAGCGCATCGGGATCGAACATCGAGACCCAGCCCAGGCCCAGGTTCTCGGCGCGCGCCGCGAGCCACAGGTTTTGCACCGCGCAGGCCAGCGAGCACAGCGCCATGTCGCGCGGCATCGTGCGGCGGCCGAACAGCGTGCCGTCGTCGGGTGCCAGCACCGCAACGATCAGCTCGGCGCATTCGCGCACGCCTTCGACCTTGAGCTGCAAGAACTCATCGCCGCGCTCGCCGAGTGCGGCGGCGGTGGCGACGCGTTCGGCATCGACGAGCGCGGCGATGCGCAGCCGCCGTGCCGGATCGATCACGCGCACGAAGCGCCACGATTGCATCAAGCCGACCGACGGTGCGTCGTGCGCGGCCTTTAACACGCGCTGCAACACGCCAGCGTCGACCGACGCGCCGGGCGTGAAGTGGCGCATGTCGCGGCGGGCCGCAAGCACGCGGTAAAAGCTGGCGCGATCGGCGTCGGTGAAATCGTCAGCAGCATTCCTCACAGGGAGCCTCCTGCTCCAAACGGCTCGACCGCGACGGACAGGTTTTTCGTGCTCACCGGACGCTCCACGCGTTGCCAGCTCACAGTCGGCGCAGCGGGAGGCTGCGTCTGTGGGGACGCGACCTGCCGCGCCCGCAACTGCCCGCAGCCGCCGTCGATGTCTTGACCGGCCGACTGGCGCAGCTTGGTCAGCACGCCGCGCCGGTGCAACGAGGTCGCGATCTCGCGGGCGCGCTCGACCGACGGCCGATCGAAGTCGAGGCCCTCGACCGCGTTGTACGGAATCATGTTCAGGATCGCGCGCTTGCCCGCCAGCAGCCGCACGATGCCGTCGAGTTCGTCGTCGCCGTCGTTGATGCCGGCCAGCAGCGTCCACTGCACCTGCACGGGATATCCGGTAGCGCGCGCGTACTGCTCACCCAGCTCGACCAGTTCGTCGGGCTCGATGGCCGGGGCGCGCGGCAGCAACCGGGCGCGCAAGGCCGCGTTCGTCGAGTGCAGAGACAACGCCAGCGCAGGCTTGACTCGCCCTTGCGCCAGGCGCTCGAACGCCCGCCGATCGCCGACCGTCGAGAACACCAGGTTCTTGTGCCCGATGCCGCCTTCGGTGCCCAGCAACTCGATCGCGTGCATCACGTTGTCGAGGTTGTGCGCGGGTTCGCCCATGCCCATGAAGACCACCTTCTTGACCGCGCGACGGCTGCGCGCCAGCGCCACCTGCGCGACGATCTCGGCACTGCCCAACTGGCGCAGCAGGCCGCCCTGACCGGTCATGCAGAACACGCAGCCGACCGCGCAGCCCACTTGCGTCGACACACAAACACCGTCGCGCGGCAGCAGCACCGCTTCAACCGTCTGGCCGTCGTGCAGGCCGACCAGCAGGCGCGCCGAGCCGTCGTCGGCCGGGTGTTCGGACACCAGCCGCGCGAGGCCTTGCAGATCGGCTGCCAGCGCGGGCAAGTCGACGCGCACGGCCTGCGGCAGAAAATCCTGCGGCTTGCGCCGACCGCTGTCCTGCGGCAGCGCGTTGGACCACAGGCGCAGCACGCGATGCTCGTGACAAGGCTGCGCGCCGTGGTCACGCAGCCGCTGTCGGATGTGGTCGATGTGCATGGGGTGGAGGCGTGATTCGGACTGCGAAAGCCGCCCTTCGATCGGTGATTGTCGGGCTGTACACAATGCTCCATGCACATCCTGATCTCCTGTGTCGGCAGCGCCGGTGATGTGCATCCTTTCATTGCGATCGGCCAGGCCTTGGCAAGACGGGGCCATGCGGTCGAGTTGCTCACGTCGCCGCATTTCCGCACACGCATCGAGGCGGCGGGCCTGGCGTTCACGCCGGTCGGCACCGAAGCCGATTACGAACGCGTGGTGCATCACGCCGATCTGTGGAACCCGCGCACCTGCTTCCCGGTGTTGTGGCAGGCCTTGCAGCAGCGACTGGTCGAGGCACATCGCCTGCTGATCGCACGCGCGCAACCGGGCCGAACGGTGCTGATCGGCAGCACGCTGGCGTGGCAGGTGCGGCTGGCGCAGGAAACCCATGGCCTGACTGCGGTCACGGTGCATCTGTCGCCGGTCTGCCTGTGGTCGGCGCAGGCGCCCGCGGTGCTGCCCGGGCTGGGCGATTTGAGCGGCTGGCCGTCGGCGCTGGTGCGGCAGATCCAGGCTGCCATCGAGCGCGGCTTCATCGACCGCGTGGTCGCGCCCGGCCTCGATGCCATCCGTCGTGATTTGGGCCTGCCGCCGGTGCGCCGCGTGCTGAGCCAGTGGGTGAATTCGCCGCAGCGCGTGGTGTGCACCTGGCCCGAGTGGTTTTCACCGACGCAAGCCGACTGGCCTGCTCAGGCAGTGACAACCGGCTTCGCGCGCTGGTCCGGCGCGGCGGGTCAGCCGCTCGCACCCGCACTGCTGACCTTCTTGAACGCCGGCCCGCCACCGATCGGCTTCACCCCGGGATCGGCGATGGCACACGGCCGCGAGTTCTTCGCGCGGGCCCTGGCGTCGTGTGCCACATTGAAGCAGCGCGCCCTTTTGATCACTCCGTACACCGACCAGTTGCCGCACCCGCTGCCGCCCTTCGCTCACACCGTGAGCTATGCGCCCTTCGATGCGCTGCTGCCCCGGCTGGCGGCGCTGGTGCACCACGGCGGCATCGGCACCACCGCGCAGGCTTTGGCTGCGGGCGTGCCGCAAGGCGTGGTGCCGTTCGCGCACGACCAGTTCGACAACGCGACGCGGTTGGTCAAACGTGGGGTCGGCCTGCGGCTGGACGGACGGGGCTCGGTGCGCGGTTGGGAGCGAGCCCTCGACCGCTTGTTAAACGATCCGGCGATCGGCGCCGCCTGCCAGCGGCATGCCGCCCTGATGGCGGCCGACGCCAATGCGGCCGAGCGCATCGCCGACGTGATCGAGCGCCTGAGGCAACACTGAACCCGCAGCCGGGCCGCTGCGCTGACCGGCACGCGGTCTCAGGTGGTCGGCACGGCGCTTTCGCAGGCGATCTTCGCCAGCCCTTCTTTGACCGTGCCGTTGACCACCGCCTCCCACTCGCCCGCATCGGCGAAGCCGGCCACGCGGGTGCCATCGGCCAGCGGGCCCGAATAGAAAGCTGTTTCCAGTTGACGCACCTTTTGCGCCGGACAGTCGAACTCGAACTGCGTCTTGATCGACGAGAACTTGATCTCGCCGTACTTGCGTTCGGCCTTCGAGCCGACCAGCGTCCACATCTTCTTGGTCGTGCCCGACGCGTCGAGGGTCGCGACATCGGCGTAGAAAGTGACCACCTCGTTGCCGCCGATCTCGGTCCATTCCGCCACAGCGTGGGCACTCAAACCGATTCCCAGCAACCCGATCCAGAGCTTGTTCACGGCATTCCTTTCGATGACGATGGGCCGACGACACGGCCGCATTCCGCGCGAATTCAACCACGATCGGCGCAACCGATCCAGCGGTTGCGCTGCAAAACACCGGCGGGCCGGGGCCGCATTCAGCCTCCCCCGCGCTGCGTGTGCAGGTCGAAGTGCCGCATGAACCGGGTGCGATCGGCGGCGCCGACCGCATCGAACCGAAACGACACCGCCAGGCGCGGGATGCGCATCAGCGCGATCTGGCGGTCGGGCAGCGGCGCCCAGGCGAGTCGGCAGCCGCCGCCGCCCATCTCTATGTGCGCGCACCGCTCGGCGGCATCGACACGCACCGCATGCGTACCCGCCGCCAGCGGCAGCCAGCGCAGCCATTCGACTTCGGTGCACCCCATCTCGCGGTCGAACTGTTCGGCATAGTGGTTTTGCATCGTTTGTCATCGCTCCGATGGGGGTACCTGTCAGACCTTACACCTGCCCCTGTCCAGGGGGTTACGCCACGTCCACCGGCTGCTGAGACTCGGTAACAAAGTGTTGACCAACCCCGAGGGAGCGCCGAATGGGACTGCAGGAAGCCACTCGATCGATCGACGAGGGTGCAACGGTCGCGGGCGGCGGCATCGACGTGGCGCGCGACGATTCAGCGGGGGCCGACGCGGCGCAGTCGGGTTTGCAGGCGCTGTGCCTGATCGCCCGCCTGCACCATCTGGCCGCCGATCCGGGCACGCTGGCGCACCAGCTCGGCTGGCCGGCCAGCCACCGGCCGTGCAGCAACGACCTGCTGCTGGCGGCCCGGCACATCGGGCTGAAAGCCAAGCGCAGCCGCAGCCGCATCGACCGCCTGAGCCTCGCGGCGTTGCCCGCATTGGCGGTGCTGAAAGCCGAGGGCGTGGGCAGCCCGCGCATCGTGGTGTTGGCCCAGTGCGACGGCCAGCGCGTGCTGTTCCAGGACCCGGCCGGCGCGGCCCGCAGCGCACGTCCGACCATCGAGCCGCTGGAGGTGTTCGCCGCGCAATGGACCGGCGAGCTGATCCAGATCACCAGCCGCGCCTCGCTGGCCGGTGAACTGGCGAAGTTCGATTTCAGTTGGTTCATTCCCAGCCTCGTCAAATACCGTCGCCTGTTCGGCGAGGTGATGGCGATCAGCTTGTTTTTGCAACTGTTCGCACTCGTCAGCCCACTGTTCTTTCAGGTGGTGATGGACAAGGTGCTGGTGCACCGCGGCCTGACCACGCTCGACGTGCTGGTCATCGGCCTGGTCGTCGTGGTGGTGTTCGAGAGCGTGCTGACCGCGCTGCGCAGCTACGTGTTCAGCCATACCACCAGCCGCATCGATGTCGAGCTGGGCGCGCGCCTGTTCCGCCATCTGGTCAACCTGCCGCTGGCCTATTTCCAGGCGCGCCGCGTCGGTGATTCGGTGGCCCGCGTGCGCGAGCTGGAAAACATCCGCAGCTTCCTGACCGGCAATGCGCTGACGCTGGTGCTCGACGTGCTGTTCTCGGTGGTCTTCATCGCGGTGATGTTTTTGTACAGCGTGCCGCTGACGCTGATCGTGCTGATATCACTGCCGCTGTACTTGGGCTTGAGCCTGATGGTGGTGCCCGTGCTGCGCGCACGCCTGAACGAGAAGTTCGCGCGCGGTGCCGAGAACCAGGCGCTGCTGGTCGAGACCATCACCGGCATTCAAACCGTGAAGGCCACCGCGCTCGAACCGGCGATGGCACGGCGCTGGGACAACCAGCTCGCGGCGTACGTATCGGCGAGCTTTCGCACGCAGACGCTGGCCGGTTTCGCAAACGAGGGCGTCAACCTGATCGGCAAGTTGGTGAATGCGGCCACGCTCTGGTACGGCGCGCACCTGGTGATGCAAGGCCAGCTCACGGTCGGCATGTTCGTCGCGTTCAACATGTTCGCCGGGCGCGTCAGCCAGCCGATCATGCGCATGGCGCAGATGTGGACCGATTTCCAGCAGACCGGCATTTCGATGGCGCGGCTGGGCGATGTGCTGAACGCGCGCACCGAGGTGCCGCCTGCGGGCCCAGGTGCAAGCGCGGCGCAGTTGCCGCCGATCAAGGGGCAGATCACGCTCGACCAGGTGACGTTTCGGTATCGGCCCGAAGCAGCACCGGTGCTGCAAGGCTTCAGCCTCGACATCCGCGCGGGCGAAGTCATCGGCATCGTCGGGCGATCAGGCTCGGGCAAGAGCACGCTGACCAAGCTGGTGCAGCGGTTGTACGCACCCGAGCAGGGCCGCATCCTGATCGACGGCGTCGACATCGGCCTGGTCGATGCGGCGCAACTGCGGCGGCAGATCGGCGTGGTGCTGCAAGACAACCTGCTGTTCCACCGCAGCGTGCGCGAAAACATCGCCATCACCGACCCGGCCGCGCCGATCGAGCAGGTGCTGCTGGCGGCGCAACTGGCCGGTGCGCACGACTTCATCAGCGAGTTGCCCGAGGGCTACGACACGCTGGTCGGCGAGCAAGGCGCGAGCCTCTCGGGCGGGCAACGCCAACGCATCGCGATCGCCCGCGCGCTGTTCAACCAACCGCGCATCCTGATCTTCGACGAAGCCACCAGTGCGCTCGACTACGAAAGCGAAGCCATCGTCCAGCGAAACATGGCGCACATCTGTCAGGGCCGCACGGTGCTGGTGATCGCGCACCGGCTGAGCGCGGTGCGAAACGCGCATCGCATCGTCGTGATGGACAAGGGGCAGGTGGTGGAGATGGGCACGCACGACGAACTGCGGGCCCAGCCGCAGGGTCTGTATGCGCGGCTGTGGGAGATGCAAGAGGGTGCGCCGATCTGTCCCCCATCGAGTCTTGCGCCGTCTCACCCCGGGGGCGGGGTGGGCTGAGGACGGTTTCAACGCAAACGAGCCACTTCGAACAACGCCGATCCTTCGACAACACCGAGCCACGCCATGCCCACCCCCGTGAAACCCAGCCACCCCACGCTCGAACTGCTGGCCCGCTACCGCACCATTTTCAGCGCCGTCTGGTCCATCCGGCACGAACTCTCCGGCCCGAAGCGGCTGGCCGACGAGGCCGCGTTCCTGCCCGCCGCGCTCAGCCTGCAGGAGACGCCGGTCCACCCGGCCCCACGGCGCTTCGCCATCGTCATCTGCGCGCTGTTCATCGTCGCGCTGGCGTGGAGCATCGTCGGCCAGATCGACATCGTGGCGGTGGCGCAAGGCCGCATCGTCGTCAGCCAGCGCAGCAAGCTGGTGCAGCCGCTCGAAGCGGGCGTGGTGACGGCCATCCATGTGAAAGACGGCGACCGCGTGCAGCGAGGGCAGTTGCTGATCGAGCTCGATGCGACCGCGTCGCGGGCCGATGGCAACCGGGTGGCGCAAGAGCACGCAGCAGCCACGTCGGAGAGCCTGCGCACCAACGCGCTGATGCGCGCCCTGAGCAGCGGCGCGCCACCCACCGCACGCTTGGCGCCGGCCACACCGGACACCGCCAGCGACCGCTCGCAGCTCGACGCCGAATGGCAGGACATCAGCGCCCGGCTGGCCAAGCTCGACTCCGAACTGGCGCACCGCAAAGCCGAGGCCGCCACCGTCGATGAACAAATCGCCAAGCTGCAAGCCACCTTGCCACTGAGCCGCCAGCGCGAGCAAGACGTGAAAAGCCTGAGCGACCAGGGTTTCATGTCCAGCCACGCTGGGCAAGACCGTACCCGCGAGCGCATCGAGCTGGAGCGCGACCTCGCCACCTTGCAGGCGCGGCGCGAGGAAACGCTGGCCGCGCTGCGCGAGAGCGAACAAGCCAAGCGGGCTTATCAGGCCGAAACCGTGCGTGCGCTGCGTGACCGCCACACCGTTGCCGAACTGAAGCAGCGCCAACTGCACGAGGAGGCGACGAAGACCGCCCAGCGCACACAGCTCACGCAACTGACCGCGCCCGTCGCTGGCACGGTGCAGCAGCTCGCGGTGCACACCAGCGGCGGCGTGGTGACCCCCGCGCAGGTGCTGCTGGTGGTGGTGCCGCACGACGCCGAGGTGACCGCCGAAGTGACGCTGGACAACAAGGATGTCGGCTTCGTGCGCGAAGGCCAAGCCGCCACGGTGAAGCTGGAAACCTTCCCGTACACGCGCTACGGCACCGTGCCCGCCACCGTGACCACGATCACCGCCGATGCGGTCAACGACGAGAAGCGCGGCGCCATCTTCCCCGCGAAGCTGACCTTGACCCAGACCGCGCTGGCCATCGACGGCAAGCGCATCGGCCTGGCCCCGGGCATGAACCTCACCGCCGAAATCAAGACCGGACAGCGCCGGGTGATCGATTACCTGTTGAGCCCCGTGCAACAAGTCATGGGCGAAAGCCTGAGGGAGCGTTGATGCGCATCCTGGTCGTTCATCAGAACTTTCCCGGCCAGTTCGGCCACCTCGTCACCACCTGGGCGCAGCGACCGGGCTGGGATGTGCGGGCGCTGGGCCGCAACACCGCGACCGGCCTGCCGGGCTTCGACGGGCTGCTGCGCTATACCCCCGCGCGCAGCGGCCGCGGCGATCAGCATCCCTACATGCGCCAGATGGAAGCCGCCACCCTGCACGGACAGGCCACGGCGCGCGCGATGATGGTCTTGCGCAAGAGCGGCTACACCCCCGACGTGATCGTGGCGCATCCGGGCTGGGGCGAGACGCTGTACGCCAAAGACGTGTTTCCCAACGCACGCCTGGTGCATTTTTGCGAGTGGTACTACAGCGCCGAGGGCGCCGACCTGGGATTCGACCCCGAGTTCGCGGTGAGCTTCGACGCCTGCGCACGCATCCGCACCTGGAACGCGCTGCACACGCTGAACCTGACCCATTGCGACGCGGCCGTGACGCCCACGCACTGGCAAAAGAGCCGCCACCCCGAAATCTTTCACCCGAAGATCAGCGTGCAGCACGAGGGCATTGCGACGCATGAACTGGGGCCGGACGAAGCCGCCACCGTCACCACGCCCAGCGGCATCGTGCTGCGCGCCGGCGATGTCGATCGACCCATCGTCACCTACGTCGCGCGCAATCTGGAGCCGTACCGCGGCTTCCACATCTTCATGCGGGCGCTCGAGCGCATCCAGCAGATCGAGCCCCGATGCCATGCGCTGATCGTGGGCGGTGACGGCGTCAGCTACGGGCAGCCGCCGCCGCGCGGATCGAAGGCGGGGCCGGACGCCTCACGCCACTGGCGGGAACACATGCTCAAGCAAGTGAAGCTCGACCCGTTTCGCACCCACTTCATGGGCCACCTGCCACGCGAGCAGTACCTGCGCGTGCTGCAGGTGTCCGACGCGCACGTGTACCTGACCTATCCGTTCGTGTTGAGCTGGTCGCTGCTGGAAGCCATGGCCTGCGGCGCGCCGATCGTGGCCAGCGACACCGCGCCCGTGAGGGAAGTCGTGCGCGATGGGGTCAATGGGACGCTGGTGGATTTTTTCGATGTCGAGGCGATGGCCGATACCGTCGTTTCAACGATGCGAAGTGAAAGTGCCAATGTGAAGCTGAGGATGCAAGCGATGGCGGAAGTGCAGCGGTATGGGTTGAGTGCGGGGGTGCGTGGGTATGAGGGGTTGTTGGGGTTGACGCACCAGTCGCCAAACTGGACGCGGTCTGGGGATAAGTCGATGATGAGAACGATATCTCGATGAACCAGATCTGGAGAAGGAAATGATACTAAAACGAGTGTTAGAAATATTTACCAAAAGTCAAACTTTAAATTACAGCATCTTTCGTGGTAACAAGCGACTTCGCAGCGTGCTTAATACGTCAGTGACTGTCGCCTCGTTACTCAGTCTAGCCGGATGCGAGCGCTGGTCGCTTGATCGGCAGATGGAATTACTGTGTAAGAAGGACGGGGGCGTAAAGGTGTATGAGACGGTAACTCTTCCTGCGCGTGATTTCAGCAATGTCGGCCAGCCACTGGCCAAATACCAACAACAAGCAAAATCAGATGAGGAAATGCTCGGTCCGGAATATCGGTACGTTCGATCATTAGAGGTACTTATTGGGAAAAATGCTGATATGGAGAACGGGGAAGGCCGGCTGACCCGGCGATATACCGCAATCTACCGTCGCTTAGATGGAAACCTATTGGGTGAGTCCATTTCATATGGTCGGGGTGGTGGAGATGGGTTTACCTTTGGGTTCAATCCAAGTGGTAATTACTGCCCAAAGCCTCGGCCAGATCTAATCAATTCCATATTTCTAAAGGGAGAATGAAATGCCAACGCTTCAGCAACTTTCTATGTACTCGCAAGCTGCTCTTGCATCCTATTCCAAAGGCTTAATACCGAATGCAGACAACGTGGCTGCATATACGGATGACAAAGTCAATATGACCGCGAGCCAAGCCAGCAGCTTCAACATAAACTGGGCTGTTCTTCAGCAATCCGACCCTAACGCCAACGGCTTCTCCGCCGTGCTACTCCAGCGCAAAGACGAAGCCGGCAATGCGACTGGCGAGAAAGTCATTGCAATTGCCGGAACTGACCCGTCGCAGGTCGAAGGCGATGCGCGATTCAAGGAAGTCGCATGACGGGACTGCTTTTATTACTTCTAGCCGCAGTTTGGTTGACGTTGGTTACGGCAGTAGCCTATTACTCGACCAAACGAATCGACAGCGTGGTATGGCGCAGCGCAATCGGACTGCTTATGCTCGCGGTCTTGTTACCGCTGCCATTGATTAACGAGATTGTGGGGAAGCAGCAGTTTGATAAGCTGTGTGAAGAAAATAACACGATTCATGTGAATCGTGTAACTGCAGTTGGCAGAACTGTTTACTTGGCTGAGTCGACCGATGTAGAAATAAAGGGAAAATGGTTGCGGTTCGTGCTCAAACCTTGGCGCTATGTCGATGCTAAATCCGGGGAAACTGTTGTCAGCTATAACAGATTGATGGCGGATGGTGGGCTATTTTTTAGGATGATTAGAATATCGGAAGGCAACGTACCGTTTATTTTTAAAGGATTGTGTTATCCCGGAGAGCTTGTCCGGCTAAACGAATTGTTTCAAGAACTTAATATTACGCAAATTCAACGTGCATCGCTAACCCGTAAGGAGATCAAGTGAACACTATTAATGATACTTTCGTAAATGCTTTATTAGCAGACTCGGCGTACGTAGACTTAATCGCTTCTGATTTCGCTGGAGATGACTTGAGCGCGGCATTAAGGGGCCGCCTCACCCCCGACCTCGCCAAATACGTCAGCGACAACTTCACTGTGGTTTCGCAGGTTGGAACCCTTGCCTCCAGTTTCGACGCCACGGTTTGGCGGGGCAACGTTGGCACGCCCTATGCCGGACGAATCTATGTCTCCATGCGTGGCACGCAAGGAAGCAAAGACGTTGCAGCCGATGTCGATCTTGCTGTATCCGGCCTTGCGCACGGCCAGCTCGTTGACATGGTGAACTGGTGGCTACGGGCCACCACACCGGCATTGACGCCTACCGGTGCGCCGCGGGCTGCGGCGCAGATACGGACGTCGGGTGGCACCTTTTACTCGGCTCCATTTACTTGGGCGACGGGCGAGTTGGCGACCATCGGCGCCATCCATTCGGTCAACGGACACAGCCTGGGCGGCTACCTTGCGACGGCCTTCTCGCGCCTCTTTGGCACGCAATGGCCGATCGCCGCGGTCAACACCTTCAACAGCGCCGGATTCAGCCGGCCCGCGACGGCAAACATCGAGGCAGGTTTCAGTCAGCTGGCCCTGCTCATCGGTAGCGGAGTCGGTTTGGCCAGCTTCTACAATCGGCAGAACAACTATTTTTCCCAAAACGGCATCAACGTCACGACCAATACCTGGGACCCGGCTGGGTTTCAGCAATATGGTGTCCGCATTGGGCTGGGTCAGGAAGACGGGGTTCAGCTCACCGAGCTGGGTTTGTCCAACCATTTCATTTACAAGCAATCCGATCTGCTGGCTTTAGGCAACGGCCTCTCAACATTGGAGCCGTCGGTTGATTTGACACGGCTTTCAGCCATTGCCACGCTGGGCAGCAATCAGATGGCCGCGTCGTATGAAGGCGTGCTCGACGGGCTCAGAAGAATCGTGTCGGGGACGAGCCTCACGCCCACGTTGGTCGGTGACAGTGCCGGGCCCAGCAGTGGGCCCCAACCCGCAGCGAGACTCGCCTATCACGCCAATCTTGCCGCGCTCCAAAATGGCGCCGCCTTCAAAGCCGTCGCAGGCAAGGTTCGCATCGAGCCGAACGGCGTGGGACTGGCTTCCGTGGCTCGCACCGATTTCGCATCGTTGCTGTCGCTGCTGACGTTGTCGCCGGTGGCGATCAGGGCTTCCACGGGCAACGAGTCCGCCGTCGAGTCGGCCCTGAAGCCCGCTTGGGGCATCGCTTACACCGCCTGGCAGGCCGACAAGGCCATGACCCAGGCCGATCGCGATGCGGGCAAGACGACCTACACACAAAACTACCTCGACGATCGAGCCACGATGGCCTCTTGGCTCGTCTATCGCAACGCTACGGACATCACCGCGCTCACCATCGCAGACGCGAATGGCGGTGAGCAGATTTTTCAAGACGTCGGCTCGTCGACGACGCTGCGCATCGGAAGTGCCACCACAGGCGACGGCAGTCGGCGCCAGTTCCTGTTCGGCGGCGACAGCGCCGATGCGCTGACAGGCGGCACCTTGAGTGACCGGGTTTACGGTGGCGCGGGCGCCGATTCCCTCAACGGCCTGGGCGGCGCCGACTATGTCGAGGGCAGCGTCGGCGACGACACGCTGGACGGCGGCGCCGGGGTCTTCAGCGACACGCTCAACGGTGGCTCGGGTGCCGACACCTACCTCGTCGGCGACACGGCGGGCACCGATGTCATCGCCACCAGCGAGGCTGCCGATCGGCTGAAGCTGGGCACGCGCACCTTGAACGGCTCGGGCACGTTGCTGTCGTCGAGCGGTGGCTTCACCACCTGGCGCGACAGCAGTGTGGCCACCGATCTCATCAACTACAGCCTGAACTCCACCAGCCAAACGCTCACGATCACCGGCGCACGCAGCACGGTGCTCATAAAAGACTTTGCCGACGGCGACCTGGGCATCCGGGTCGCCGCAGCGGCGGTGCTGCCGCCGCTGGCGACGTCTACGTTCAAGGACTTGAGCCTGATGGCTGCGTCCCATCCGGCCACTTGGGAAGAAGAAGCTCGGTTTTTGCCTGAACCTGGCCCGGCCGACCGTGTGGTGAACTTCAACGCTTGGTATCTGGGCAGTGAGGTCTATACCGGACTTTTGAGTATCTACGCCAGAGGCAACACAGACTGGATTGAGGGTGGTGCGGGAATCGGCACTCACCTCACGGCAGTCAGGGCCGGCAGCGGAGACGACCGAGCTTATGCAAACACCACTCAGTCATTGACCGATGCAATTGCCGCGCATGAAGTGGCCGTCTCTACAGGACGATCGGAGCTCCTGCTCGACGGCGGATTCGGCAATGACTCGGTGTTCGGTGGGGCCGGTGACGATGCGCTGTTCGGCGGCGATGGCGCCGACACGATCGTCGGCGGCGCGGGCAAGGATGTGATCTTCAGCGACGGGGATTCGGGGCTGCTAAACGAAGAACTGGTTCAACAATCGCTCACT
>JANMTL010000266.1:0-20710 GCA_031390425.1 Rhizobacter sp. | reverse complement strand
CAGGCTGCGCAGGTGTTCGCGCAGGAAGCGCGTGCCCGATTGGTCGTCGCTCCACTGGTTGTCGGGTTGCACCAGCACCACCGCCGGTTCGTAGCCGTCTTCGGCCTGCCCGCTGACGTAGCCGATCGGCTTGTTGATGATCACCGTCACCTTCTGCGCCTGCTGAAACTTGGCACGCGCATCGATGGTGATGCGCTGCTCGGGCAGCACGCGCGAGCCCAGCTCGTTGACGATCTCGCCGTCGACGCGCACCCAGCCCTTTTCGATCCACTCGTCGGCTTCGCGGCGCGAGGCCAGGCCGAGTTCGCTCATGCGCTTGGACAGGCGCAGGGTGCCGGGTGCAGCTTCGGGTGGCGGGTGATACGGGCCGCGACCGTCGTCGTCGCGATCCCGAACGGGGCGCGCAACGTGGCGGCGCTTCAGCTCGGGTGGGCGCTGCAGCGGTTGCTCGAAGGATCGTTCAAGCGGCCGTTCTGCCGGCCGGTCTGTCGGCCGGTCTGTCGGCCGCGCGGGCGGGCTGACCGGGAAGCGCGGCTGGGCAATGATGGGCGGGCGATCCTGCGGACGATGCTGCGGGCCGCCTCGTTGCTGCGGCTCCACCGCGGCTGGCCGCTGACGCGCGGTCGGCCGCGGCGGTGGGTGGTCGCCCCGGCCAGGCCGCTCATCGCGGCGAGGCTCGTGTCGCGCGTCGCGTCGGGGCTCCGGTGAGCGTTCGGCTGGCCGCGCCGATCGGCCGGTCGGCGCTGAACGGCGAGGATCGGCACCCGGTCCCGTGTCCGATTGACAGGGCGCGCGTCCAGCGGGACGAGCCGGTGCGCCGGATGGTGCACCGGACGGCGCACGAGAGGGCGCGTCAAACGGTGCGCGTGCGGGCCATGGCGTTCGGCTGTCCTTCGGCCGATCGACCGCCCGATCGACCGTCCGATCGATCTGCGGTGCCGCATCGCGTCGCGCGCGTTCGGCCTGCGCCTCGGCCAGGGTCGGCCTTCTGCGCACGCCCATGCCGACGCCGCGCACCGGGCCCCGCTCGGTGCGCGCGGCGGGGGCAGCGGCGGTCTTCGGTTTGATCTTCAGCGTGGCCATGCAGGTCCAGTCGGAGTACAGAGAAAAGGGCGCCTCTCGGCGTTGATGGGAGCGCGTCAGCGCCCGCGCCAGAACAGCGCGTCGAGTTCGCGCCGGGTGATCTGCCGCCAAGTCGGGCGGCCGTGGTTGCACTGGTCGGCGCGTTCGGTGCGCTCCATGTCGCGCAGCAGCGCGTTCATTTCGTCTGGCGTCAGTTGCCGGTTCGCGCGCACCGCGCCGTGGCAGGCCATCGTCGACAGGATGTCATCTCGGGCTCGCTGCACGACGCTGCTGGCAGCGTGCTCGGCCAGTTCAGCCAGCACGCTGCGCGCGAGGTCGACGACGTCGCCGCCGACCAGCGCAGCGGGTTGCGATCGCACTGCCAACACGGTGGGCGACAACGGCGAGACGTCGAGGCCCAGCGTACGCAGGGTGTCGGTGTGCGCTTCGGCGGTCGCGATCTCGGCAGCGGTCGCGGCGAAGGTGGCCGGGATCAGAAGCGGCTGCGCCTCGATGCGCGACGCGGCCAGACTCGCCTTCAGCCGTTCGTAGACCACGCGCTCGTGGGCCGCATGCATGTCGACGATCACCAAGCCCTGTGCGTTTTCGGCCAGCAGGTAGACGCCGGCGATCTGCGCGATGGCGCGGCCGAGCGGCCAGGCGCTGTCGTCGTGGGTGGTGATGGATGCGGTCGATGGATCGGCACGTACACCGTCGCGTCGCAGCGCTTCGGTTCCCCAAGGCACGGCTGGCTCGCGTGCGTACAGCACCGTCGCCTGGTGCAGGCTCAGCGCAACCTGCGCGCTGCTCGGCGTGCCGCCGTAGCGATCGTTGCGCGCCTCCGGCCGTTCAGAACCGTTGCGGTCGATGGAGGAGGATGCGCCCACCGGCCGCCCGAACGCGTCTCGCATCGCACCGTCCGCAACGGGCGCCGCAATTGCCGACAGCCCAGCGATCGCTTCGGCCAGCGACGCCTCGACCGCGCGCCGCACCGCCTGATGCACCTCGCGCGAATCGCGAAAGCGCACCTCGATCTTGGTCGGGTGCACGTTCACATCGACGCGGTCGGGCGCGATCTCAATGAACAGCACGTAGGTCGGCTGCCGCCCGCCGTGCAGCACGTCCTCGTAGGCGCTGCGCACGCCGTGCGCGATCAGCTTGTCGCGCACGAAGCGGCCGTTGACGTACACGTACTGCTGGTCGGCGCGGCTGCGCGCCGACGCCGGTGTGCCGGCGCGGCCGGTGACGCGCAGCACACCGAGGTCGAGCGACACCGCGCGGCTGTCGGCGATGAACTCGGCGCCCAGCACGTCGGCCAGCCGCACTTCAGCGTCCGCTTGATTCGACACCCGCCGCCATTGCTGCACCAGCTTGCCTTCATGCCACACCGCGAAGCTCACGTCGGGCCGCGTCAGCGCGTGGCGGCGCACGGCCTCGACGCAATGCGCCAGTTCGGTGGATTCGGTCTTCAGAAACTTGCGCCGTGCCGGTGTGCTGAAGAACAGCTCGCGCACTTCGACGCTGGTGCCGACGCCGCGCGCGGCCGGCGTGATCTCGCCCGAGCGCGCATCGAGACGCCGCGCTTGGGTGTCGTCGGCGCAGCGGCTCGCGATCGACACCTCGGCCACTGACGCGATGGCGGCGAGTGCTTCGCCGCGAAAGCCCATCGTCGACACGCTCTCCAGATCGCCCAACGATTCGATCTTGCTGGTCGCGTGGCGGCGCAGCGCCAGCGGCAGCTCTGCGGCGGGCAGGCCGTGCCCGTCGTCTTCCACCAAGACTGCGCGGATGCCGCCGCCGATCAGCTTGACAGTGACCTCGTTCGCCCCCGCGTCGAGCGCGTTGTCGACCAGCTCGCGCACCACCGACGCCGGCCGCTCGACGACCTCGCCAGCGGCAATCTGGCTGATCAGTTCATCGGGCAACTCCCGGATCGGGCGGCGCGGTGTGTGGAGCCCACGGGCGTTCATGGGCAGATTGTAGAAACCGACCGCCGTGGGATCGGTGCGCAACCGGATGACTGTCACCGACGCCCCGCCATAATTCCGGCCCATGGAAATCGTCTCGGCGCTGATCGACTTCATCCTGCACGTCGACGTGCACCTCGCGAGCTTCGTGCAGGCCTACGGGCCGTGGGTCTACGCGCTGTTGTTCGCCATCATCTTCGTCGAGACCGGCGTGGTGGTGATGCCGTTTCTGCCGGGTGATTCGCTGCTGTTCGTCGTCGGTGCGATGTGCGGTGCGGGGCTGATGAACCTGCCGCTGGCGATGGGGCTGCTGATCGCTGCCGCGATCCTCGGCAACCAGTGCAACTACATGATCGGTCACTACTTCGGCCCGAAGGTGTTCCAGTGGGAGAACTCGCGCTTCTTCAACAAGCGGGCCTTCAACCAGGCGCACGCGTTCTACGAGCAGTACGGTGGCATCACGATCGTCGCGGCGCGCTTCATGCCGTTCGTGCGCACCTTCGCGCCTTTCGTTGCTGGTGTGGCACAGATGTCGCGCCCCAAATTCACCTTCTACGACGTGACCGGCGCGCTGCTGTGGGTCGGTGGCCTGACCACGCTCGGCTACCTGTTCGGCAACATCCCGTGGGTCAAGGCGCACCTCGACAAGTTCATTTGGGCGGCCATCTTCTTGCCGACCTTGCTGGTGCTGTGGGGGGCGCACAAGGCGCGGGCCAAGGCCGCCGCGTGATCCGCGGTGCGGCACGAGAGCAGCGACGCGCGGGTGCAGGGCCGCGCTGGGTCAGGCGCCCACGGCGACCGACTGTCCAATGAGCCGGCTGCGCCACTCGCCATGGCGGGTTTGCTGAGCTGACGGCCCTCAGTCGACCCAGTCGACCCAGCCCTGCCAAGCGGTCAGCAGCACGATGCCGCCGAACACGATGCGGTACCAGGCGAACCCCACGAAGTCGTGCGTGGACACGAAGCGGATCAGCCAGCGGATGCACAGCAGGGCGCTGAAGAACGCGAACACCAGGCCGACCGCAAACATCGGAATGTCGCCCGAGTGCAGCGCGTCGCGCTGCTTCCACAGCGAATAGGCGCCGGCGCCCATCAGCGTCGGGATGCCGAGGAAGAAGCTGAATTCGGTGGCGCACTTTCGAGAGAAGCCGAGCACCATAGCCCCGATGATCGTGGCGCCCGAACGGCTGGTTCCGGGGATCAGCGCCAGGCACTGCAGCAGCCCCACCTTCAGCGCATCGAGCGGCCCCATGTCGTCGACGGTTTCAACGCGCGCGCGGCGTGTGCCCTGCAGATCGGCCTCACCATACAGACGCTTGTGGCGCTTCTCGACCCACAGAATCACGACTCCGCCGACGATGAACGCCAACGCCACCGGCACCGGGTGAAACAGATGTGCCTTGACCACTTTGCCGAAGGCCAGACCGAGCACCACCGCCGGGATGAAGGCGATCAACACATTCATCGCGAAGCGCCGCGCGACCGGGTCACCGCCCAGGCCGCTCACCGTGCGCTGCAACCGCTCGCGGTACTGCCAGATCACAGCAAACATCGCGCCGGTCTGGATCGCGATCTCGAAGACCTTGGCGGTCTCCCCGGTGAAGTCGAGCAGCGAACCGGCGACGATCAGGTGCCCGGTGCTGGAGATGGGCAGGAACTCGGTGAGCCCCTCGACGATGCCCATCAGGGCGGCCTTGATCAGCAGGGAAATATCCAAGATGCGATCCAAAAAAATGCTTTATGGATCATACGAGGCGGGGTGGTGAAGGCGCGTTCAGTACCGGGCGCCGAGTCGGGTGCGCCCGCCACGCCTGCGGCGCCATTCGGGCCCCTTCATGACATCCACGTCAGCGGGCGCGGCCCCAGAGGGCAGGGCCCGGGTCCGCATGCGCCAGCAACTGATCGCGAACGTGCACCAGGTGCTGCGGCTCGCTGAGCAAACGCATGCGGTCGGCGGTGCCGAGACTGTCGATGTCGTGCACCGCCCGCAGGCGGCCGACGAGTTGCCGGCGCGCCCGACCACGTTGGCCCCACGTGGTGTTGCGGGTTCCCATCGCTGAGCGCACCACGTCGAACAGCCACGGGTCGTCGATTGCATCGCGCCAGTTGAGCTGGATGCTGCGATTGCGCGCGTTCTGGTGGGCGTAGTTCGCGGCATCGCGCAACACGGTCGGCGTGCGCGTCTCCTCGGGCGTGACCAGCAGCCCGAATGCACGCACCCGCTCGCCGAGCCCGGCGCGGCTGGTCAGCACCGCCAGCGGCACCGCCAGCAGCAGTGGCACACCGACCGGCGCCAGCCAGAGCAGGGTCGCGGGTTCGAGCGCCAGTGCCGCAGCGCCCAGCACCAGCATCACGGCGCCGATCAGCGCGAAGCGGTTGGCCGCGTCGGCCCAGCCGATGTCGTTCGCTTCGCGCGGGGGCGACTTCCAGTCGAGCTTCAGGCCGGTCAGCGCGACCACCACGAACAGCGTGTGCGCCACCATCCGCAGCGGCGCTTGCAGCACCGACAGCGCACCCTCCATCAGCGCGCCGCGCAGCAAAGCGGCGGTGCCGCCGTACAGCGCCTGTTCGTGGCGCAGCACGATGGCCGCGACACCCATCGCACGCGGCATCACCAGCATCAAACCTGTGCCCGCCCACAACGCCAGCATTTCGATCGGCACCGCCGCATCGCCGCTGAACGACGGATGCCCGCCGAACAACCACAGTGCGACGCCCAGCAGCACATACGCCAGCCACAGTGGCGCCGACAGGTAGGCCAGCGCGCCGGTCAGCAGCATCGTGCGGTGCACGCCGTGCAGGCCCGGCTCGGCGATCAGTCGGGCGTTCTGCAGGTTGCCTTGGCACCAGCGGCGGTCGCGCTGCAACTCTTCCAGCAGGTTGGGCGGCTGCTGTTCGTAGCTGCCGGCCAGATCGTGGGCCAGCCAGACGTGGTACCCGGCGCGCCGCATCAGCGCGGCCTCGACGAAATCGTGCGACAGGATGTGGCCGCTCAAGCCACCGCGCCCCGGCAACGGTGCCAGCCCGCAGTGCTTCATGAAAGGCTCGACGCGAAGGATCGCGTTGTGCCCCCAGTAGTGCGATTCGCCGAGCTGCCAGAACTGCATACCGGCACTGAACAAGCGCCCGGTCACGCGCCCGGCGAACTGTTGTGCCCGCGCATGAATGGTTGTCAGACCGCTGGCCTGCGGCGCGGTTTGGATGATGCCGGCGTCGGGGTGCGCTTCCATCAGCCGCACCAGGTTCAGCAGGCAGTCGCCGGTCATCACGCTGTCGGCATCGAGCACCACCATGTAGCGGTAGTTCTTGCCCCAGCGGCGGCAGAAATCGGCGACGTTGCCCGACTTGCGCTGCGTGCGGCGCTGCCGCCAGCGGTAGTGGATGCGCACGCCGCCGAGGGTGTTGCGCAGTTCGGCCCACGCGGCCAGCTCGGCGGTACGGATGGTGGGGTCGCTGGTGTCGGACAACACATAGACATCGAACAAGCGCGAGCCCCCGGCGGCGATCAGAGATTCGATCGTCGCGCGCAGCCCGGCGAACACCGCGGACACCTGCTCGTTGCAGATCGGCATCACGACGGCAGTGCGGGCGCTGGACGCAATCGGGTTGCTGGCGACCGAGCGGCTGGACAGCGCATGCGGGTCGCCTCGCCACTGCACCCAGAAACCCATCATCGCGGTGTAGAAGCCGGCCGACACCCAGCCGAACAGCACCGAGAACAAGCCGATCTGCGCGCTGCGCAGCGCGTCGCTGCGGTAGGCGGGAAGCACCTGATCGAGCATCGCCGTGGCACCGACCACCGACAGTGCCACCAGCGCCAGCAGCGCGTGGCGACGGCGCACGCAAGCCTGTTTCCACGCGGTGGTGACGGTGGCATCGGCGGGCGCCGGTGACATCAAATCCGACGCCGCTCGGGGTGGCGCGGGGCGACCGGCCCAGCGATCCGTCAGAGCCATCCAGCCGTCGAGCAGTCCGCCGATAAAACCTCGCCACGGGCGCGCGACCATCGAGCCGCGATTCATCGGCGGCATGCTGGCGCCCGGATCGATGCCGGGTGAGTTCTTCTGCCGCTCTGGGGAGCGGGCCAGGGTGAGGGGCGGCGGTGCAAGAGCGCTGCCTCGCGTTGCCCTCACCCCTGGCCTCTTCCGGGGGGAGAGGAGGGAGTCAAACGGGGTCGCGGTGTGATGAATCATGGGGCGCTCAGAGGGTCGATAAGCCCTTCAGCGCAACGCGCGTGCCAACGCCGAAACCGCTTTTCAAATCAACGACTTGAGCGAGAAATGTCGCCAAGTGGCGCTGCGGCGCGGGTTTCTACGTGTTTTGAGCGGCTCTGGCGTCCCGGATCAGCGACAAATCAGCGGGCCGATCAACGCAAGCCGTTGATCTCAAAAGGCTTCTAGCTGTCGCCGATCGGCGACAGCGGCACGGGCGGTATCGCCTCGACAGCAACGTCCGGACGTGCATCGCTGCGAAACAGCCCCGGCGTCAGACCGTACTTTTGCAGCAGCCGGTAGAACTCGGTCCGGTTGCGATCGGCCAGCCGCGCCGCATCGGCCGCGTTGCCGTCGGTGAGCTTCAGCAGCCCGACCAGGTAATCGCGCTCGAAGCGCTCGCGCGCCTGCGCGAAGCTCAGCACCTCGACACTCGGCACCCGCAACGCGCGCTGCACCAGCGCCAGCGGCACCAGCGGCGTGGTGGTCAGCGCGCAGACCTGCTCGACCACGTTGTGCAACTGCCGCACATTGCCGGGCCACGGTGCGGCGGTCAGCGCCTTCAGCGCCTCGGGCGCGAAGCCGTTGAGGCGCTTGCCGTACTTCGCGGCGAGCTTCGACATGAAATGGTTGGCGAGCAGCGGGATGTCTTCGCGCCGCGCGCCGAGTGCCGGCAAGGTCAGCGCGACCACATTGAGCCGGTAATACAGGTCTTCGCGAAACTGGCCCTGCGCCATCACCGCGTCGAGGTCGCGGTGCGTCGCCGACAGGATGCGCACGTCGATCGGGATCGTCTGACTGGCGCCAACCGGCCGCACCGAGCGCTCCTGTAACACCCGCAGCAGCTTGACCTGCAGGGCGGGCGGCATGTCGCCGATTTCGTCGAGGAACAAGGTGCCGCCATCGGCTGCCTGAAACAGCCCGCGGTGGTTGGCGACGGCGCCGGTGAACGAGCCCTTGACGTGGCCGAACAGTTCGGATTCGAGCAGCGCCTCGGGGATCGCGCTGCAATTGACCGCCACGAAAGGCTTCGCGGCGCGCGGGCTGGCGCGATGAATCGCCTGCGCCAGCAGCTCCTTGCCGCTGCCGCTCTCGCCGCAGATCAGCACGCTGGCGTCGGAGGCCGCAACCATCTTCGCTTCGGCCAGCACCTCGGCCATCACCGCCGAGCGGCTGACGATCGGCGCCCGCCACGCCTCATCGCTGCCCACGCGATGCGCCTCCGGCGCGCCGAGCGCCAGCGCCTGCGCGATCTTGTCGAGCAGCGCCTTGCCGTCGAACGGCTTGGTCAGGTAGGTGAACACGCCGCGCGCGGTCGCCTCGACCGCATCGGGAATGGTGCCGTGCGCGGTCAGCAGGATCACCGGCAGGGCAGGGTGTCGCGCGCGGATCGCGTCGAACAGCGCCAGCCCGTCGCGGCCCGGCAGTTGCACATCGCTGACCACCAGTTGCGGCCGCGCGGCTTCCAGTTGCGCCAGTGCCTCTTCAGCCGAGCCGACGCCAGTGACGCGGTAGCCGGCCGCCGTCAAGCGCATCGACAGCAATTGCAGCAGATCGGCGTCGTCGTCGACGACCAGCACATGGGCCGCCATCACGGAGCCCGCCGCGGCGTCGCGGTCGGCGGCGAGGCGGGCGCGAGCGACGCCGAGCCCGACGGGGCTGCGGGCGGCACCGCCGACGAGGAGCGCGGCGCCAGACTGCGCTCGATGGCCTTCAGCGCTTCGAGTTTCTCGTTGAGCTGTTTGACCTCGCGCTGGCTGTCGCGCAACTCCAGGTTGCGCCGGTCGAGCAGGTCTTCGAGACGCCGCAGTTCGAGCAACCGCGACAGCAGCAGGCGCGCGAACGGCTGCCAGGGGCGATGCTCGGTCGCGCCGTTTTTAGTGATCGGCTCGACCAGCCCGATCGCGCGATTCAGCTCGCCGCCATTGCGCGTCTGCAGCAGCGCCAGCGCGAGTTCGAGCGCGCTGTCGGGCGCGGCTGGCAGCGCGGCGAGTCGGTTGATTTCCTGCGCCAGTTCGTTGGGCGACAGCGTGCGCAACACATCGTGATGCGCCAGCAACCGGCGCGACGCCAGGTCGCCGGGCAGGACCGGATCGACGGGTGCTGCAGTCACCGTGACCGGTGCCGAGGCCGCGTCCATCACGGGCACCGACGGCGCTGCAACCACCACCACGGGTGCCGACGCCGCTGTGGCGATCGACACCGGCGCGTGATCGAGGCGATACGAGGTGCAAGCCGACACGCCGACCGACCCCACGAGGACGCTGGCGACAGCGACGGCACGACGGGACAAGCGCACAACGGCGGCTTCAGCGAGCAGGAACATGGGGCAGTTCAATCCGGAAATGGGCGCCCGGCGAGTTTGACAGCGCACCCATCGCCTCGGGCGCCTGCCCCCGGAGCGAGCACTCGTCAGCTTGGTACGGCCCAGCGCCGATGCGGGGAGTGTCCGGCATCAGCAGGTCGATCTGACCGTCGTGGGCGCGCACCAGTTCCTGCACGATCGACAGGCCGATGCCGCTGCCGCGCGGCGCGTCGGGGGGTTGGCGCTCACCCCGAAAAAAAGGCTCGAACACACGCGCCCGGTCGGCGGGCGCGACGCCGGGGCCGTCGTCGGTGATGTCGATGCGGGCGCGGCCGGGCCACTGCGACACCTCGAAGACGATGCGGCCGCCGACGGGGCTGAAGCGGATCGCGTTCGACAGCAGGTTGCCCAAGGCGGTGCCCAGCTTCTCGGCATCGACTTCGACCTGCAGCGGCCAGCCGGTCACCTCGACCGTGAGGCGGCGGGCCTGCCACTGCAGCTTCTGCATCTCGATCTGCTGGGCGATCAGCGCGCACAACTCGACCGGCCGACGCACCAGCCGACGCGCGTCGAACGCAGCGGTGTTGAAGCGCAGCAGGTCTTCGATCTGGCTCTGCAGCACGGCGGTGTTCTGACGCAGGATGCGCGCCACCTCGCGCTGCGGCTCGTTGAGCGGGCCGGTCACGCCGTCTTCCATCAGCGAGACGCCTTCGCGCATCGCGGCCAGCGGCGTCTTCAGCTCGTGCGACACGTGCCGCAGAAAACGCGCCTTGTCGGCGTCGAGCTCGGCCAGCCGCAGCCGCAGCCATTCGAGGCGCTGGCCGAGCTGGCGCACGTCGGCCGGGCCGCGCATCTCGATCGGCCGGTCGAGCCGGTTCTCGCCCAGGCCCACGATGGCGGCCTCCAGCCGTTTCAGCGGCCGGGCCAGCCACACACCAAAGGCCAGCGCCAACCCGACCGCGACGGCAATCGCCACGATGATCTGGCGCGCCAGTTCCGCGCGGCCCATCTCCAGCCGCTCCAGCAGCGCTGCATTGCGCGCTTCGGTGGCCAGGCGCACCTGGTCGGCGAGACCGATGTTGATTTGCCCGAGTTCGCGAAACGCGGCGGTCAAGGTCTGTTCGCGGTCGCGCAGCGTCTCGGGCATGCCGACCAACTGGCGCCGCACCGTCAACAGCGTGCCACGCCAGTGGCGCGCATCGGCATCGCGGCGCATCGCGTCGTCGGTGCTGGCGGCCAAATGGTCGAGCGCCTCACCGGCTTCGCGCGCCGCTTCGTCGAAGCGCTGGCGCAGCAGCGGGTCGTCGAGCACCAGGAACTGGCGCGCGGCGCGCTCCATCGTCACGCTGCGCTCGGCCAGCCGCTGCGCGGCCGCGCTGAGCGACACCGCCTGCTGCGCGCCCTGGCTGCTCTGCGTGATCAGCGCCTCGATCGTGAACAGCCCGCGCAGCGACGCCGCGCCGAGCAGCCCGGCAATCAACAAGAAGGCGACCAGCAGCAGCTGGTGAAATGAAAAACGGTCCAGCGAGAGCATCGCGGCAATTCTGCCTGCGCAAGGCCCCACGCCGTTGCCGGTGGTGAGCCCGGGCGGTGCTCGGCCAGCCACGGATAATCAAAGAAGTCCGCCACCGGGCAGACCGGCGGCGATGCGCTGATACTGCCCGGCAATGCGGCCCGCGACCATCCCGTTGCGCGCTGGCTTGCGAGTCGAATGAAGTACACATGATGATGAAGCGCATCCGCTCGGGATGGATCGTGTCGGTGGTTGCGGTGCTGCTGATCGCCGGCTTCGTTGCCCGCACGCTGTACGCCCGCTCGCAGGAACGCGCGCTGGCTGCCGCACCGGCCAAGCCGCCGCCCGCGCTGGAGCTGGGCGCCAGCGACCTCGTGGTCGCGCGCACCCAGACCTTCAACCGCACGCTCGCGATCTCGGGCGGGATCAAAGCGGTCGACAGCGCGGTGGTGCGCGCTAAGGTTGCGGCCGAGGTCAAGACGCTGACGGTGCGCGAGGGCGACAGCGTCAAGGCGGGCCAGACGATCGGCCAGCTCGACACCCTCGAAGTCGATCTGCGGGTGCAACAGGCCGACCAAAACGGCGCCTCCGCGCGTGCCCAGCTCGACATCGCGAAACGCACGCTCGACAACAACCGCGCGATGGTGGCGCAGGGCTTCATTTCGACCACCGCGCTCGAAACCTCGATCTCCAACGAAGCGGCCGCCCGCGCTACGCACGAAGCCGCGCTGGTTGCGCTGAACCTCGCACGCAAGGCGCGCGGCGACACCCGGCTGGTGGCTCCGATCTCGGGCCTGGTGTCGCAGCGGCTGGTGCAACCCGGCGAGCGGGTCGCGGTCGATGCGAAGCTGATCGAGGTGGTCGATCTGTCGCGCATCGAGCTCGAAGCCGCAATCACGCCGGAAGACATCACCGGTGTCGCGGTCGGGCAGACCGCGCGGCTCGCGGTCGATGGGCTCGACGGGCCGGTCACCGCGCGGGTCGTGCGCATCAACCCGAGCACCCAGGTCGGCACGCGTGCGGTGCTGGCCTACCTGGCGCTGGACCCGCGGCCCGGCCTGCGCCAGGGCCTGTTCCTGACCGGCACGATCGATCTGCGCAGCGGCAGCGCACTTGCGGTGCCGGTGTCGGCGGTGCGCGTCGATCAGGCACAACCGTATGTGCTCGCGGTGGTCGGCGACCGCATCGAGCAGCGCAGGGTCACGCTCGGCCAGCGCGGTGAGCTCTCCATCGACGGCGTCGTCGAGGCGGCGGTCGAACTCGCCAGCGGGGTCGCCGAGGGAGCCGTTCTGCTGCGCGGCTCGGCCGGCGCGGTGCGCGAGGGTGCGCGGGTGCAGTTGCCGGGCGGTGTGGCCAGCGGTGGCAACAACGGCCGCGTTGCAACCGCCGCGTCAGCACCGGCCGACATGCGCTGACAGGCCCGGATCATGTGGTTCACCCGCGTCTCGATCGGCAACCCGGTGATGGCCACGATGGTCATGCTGGCCTTCGTCGTGCTCGGTCTGTTCAGCTACCAACGGCTGTCGATCGACCAGTTTCCGAACATCGACTTCCCGACCGTCGTGGTGCAGTTCGACTACCCCGGCGCCTCGCCCGAAATCGTCGAGACCGAGGTCACCAAGAAGGTCGAGGAAGCGGTCAACACGGTGGCCGGTATCAGCTCGCTGTATTCGCGTTCTTATGAAGGCAACTCGATCGTCATCATCGAGTTCAACCTGAACATCGACGGGCGCAAGGCGGCCGAGGACGTGCGCGAGAAAGTCGCGCTGGTGCGCCCCAGCCTGCGCGACGAGGTGAAGGAGCCGCGCGTCTCGCGGTTCGACCCGGCCAGCACGCCGATCTTCAACCTCGCGGTGCTGTCGCCCAGCGGCAAGCAGTCGCCGCAGGAGCTGACGACCTGGGCCACGCAGGTGCTGCAAAAGCGGCTCGAGAACGTGCGCGGCGTCGGCTCGGTCAGCGTGGTCGGCGGCGTGTCGCGGCAGATCAATCTGTACCTGAAGCCGACCGCGATGGAAGCGATGGGCATCAGCGTCGACGCCGTCATCAACGCGGTGCGCAGCGAGAACCAGGAGCTGCCGATGGGCGCCATCCGCTCGACCGAGCAGGAGCGCGTGGTGCAGGTCAACGCACGGCTCAAGCGCCCGGAAGACTTCCGTGAGATCGTCATTGCGCGCCGCGGGGCCGCGACGCCGGGCACCGGCAATGCGACGGTCAGCGGCGGCTCGCCGGTCAGGCTGTGGCAGGTGGCCGATGTGGTCGATGGTCCGCAGGAGGTGGAGAGCCTGGCGCTCTACAACGGGCAGCGCACGGTGCTGCTGTCGGTGTTGAAGTCGCAGGGCGAGAACACGATCGAAGTCGTCGACGGCCTGCGCAAGGCACTGGCCGGTGCCGAGTCGGTGACACCGCCGGGCATCGTGGTCGAAGTCAACCGCGACAACTCGCGGGCGATTCGCACCTCGGTGGCCAACGTTAAGCGCACGCTGATCGAAGGCGCAGCGCTGACGATGCTGATCGTCTTCCTGTTCCTCAATTCCTGGCGCAGCACGGTGATCACCGGCCTGACCTTGCCGATCGCGCTGATCGGCACCTTCGGCTTCATGTACGCCTTCGGCTTCACGATCAACAGCATCACGATGATGGCGCTGAGCCTGTGCGTCGGCCTGCTGATCGACGACGCGATCGTCGTGCGCGAGAACATCGTGCGGCATGTGCAGATGGGCAAATCCGCCCACCAGGCCGCGCTCGACGGCACGCAGGAGATCGGCCTCGCGGTGATGGCGACCACGCTGTCGATCGTCGCGGTGTTCCTGCCGATCGGCTTCATGGGCGGCATCGTCGGCAAGTTCTTCCACGAGTTCGGGCTGACCATCGTCGCGGCGGTGCTGATCTCGATGTTCGTCAGCTTCACGCTCGACCCGATGCTTTCCAGCATCTGGCACGACCCGCAGGCGTCGCATCTGGCCGGCGCACCGCGCAGCACGACCAGCCTCTACGACCGCACGCTCGGCCGCGTGACCGCGCTGTTCGACCGCTTCACCGTGCGGCTGGGCAACGGCTACCAGGCGATCCTGCGTTGGTCGCTGCGCCACCGGCTGGCGACGCTTGCGGTGGCGGCAGCCACTTTCGGCGGCAGCTTTTTTGTCATCCCGCTGCTCGGCGCCGAGTTCGTTCCGAAGGCCGACTTCTCGGAAACCACCGTCAACTTCTACACACCGGTGGGCTCGTCGCTCGAAGTCACCGAATCGCGCGCGCGGCAGGTCGACGCGGCGTTGCGGGAGCTGCCCGAAGTCAAGTACACCGTGACCACGATCAACAGCGGCAACGCGGCGGGCAAGATCTTCGGCTCGACCTACGTGCGGCTGGTCGATCGCAACCAGCGCCGGCGCGGCTTGAACGAGATGACGGTGCCGTTGCGCGAGCGCCTGGCGCGCATCCCCGGCATCACCGTCACCAACATCGGCTCGCCCGACCTGGGGGGTGGCAAGAGCCTGCAGTTCTCGATCCAGGGCGGCGACCTGGGCGAGTTGGAACGGTTGTCGAAAGTCATCACCGAGCAACTGAACGAAGTGCAAGGGTTGGTCGATCTGGACAGCACGCTCAAGCCTGACAAGCCGACGGTGGCGATCGATGTCAAGCGCGAAGCGGCGTCCGACCTCGGGCTCAACGTCGACGTGCTGGCCACCGCGCTGCGTTCGCTGGTGGCCGGCACCACGGTCGGCAACTGGCGTGCGCCCGACGGTGAGAACTACGACGTGATCGTGCGATTGACGCCCGACAGCCGCAACTCGCTGGCTGACCTGCAGCGCCTGCCGGTGCCGGTGGCAGCGGGGGCGGACGGCATGCCCCGCATCGTGCGGCTGTCGCAGGTGGCCGACGTCACCGCATCCACCGGGCCGAACCAGATCAACCGGCGTGATCTGAACCGCGAGATCAATGTGGATGCCAACGCCCACGGACGCAGCTCGGGCGACGTGTCGGCCGACATCCGGCGCATCCTCGACGGTGTGGCCTGGCCAGCGGGCTACCGCTACACCTTCGGCGGCAGCACGAAGAACATGAACGAGTCGTTCAGCTACGCCATCGGTGCACTGGGACTCGCGGTGGTGTTCATCTACATGATCCTGGCCAGCCAGTTCCGCAGCTTCTTGCAGCCGATCGCGCTGATGAGTTCGCTGCCGCTGACGTTGATCGGCGTCGTGCTGACGCTGCTGATGTTCGGCTCGACGCTGAACATGTTCAGCATCATCGGCGTCGTGATGCTGATGGGGCTGGTGACCAAGAACGCGATCCTGCTGATCGACTTCGCGATTCGCGCCCGCGAGGGTGCGGTTCCGGGCGAGGGCCTGACGCCGTCGGTGCCGCTCGGCCGCGAAGCAGCGCTGCTACTGGCCGCCCGCGTCCGCTTGCGCCCGATCCTGATGACCACACTGGCGATGATCTTCGGCATGGTGCCGCTCGCCTTCGCGCTGTCCGAAGGCTCGGAGCAGCGTGCGCCGATGGGCCAGGCGGTGATCGGAGGTGTGATCGCCTCGTCGCTGCTGACGCTGGTGGTGGTGCCGGTCGTCTACTGCTATCTCGACGACCTGTCGGCGTGGGCCAAGCGCCGTTTCGCGCGACGCCCGCGAACCGCAGCCCCGTCGCCCCTGATCCTGGGGAAATAAAATGCGCGGTTACACGGCGCATCCAACGCCGTTCGCTGCATGAACCTCTCACTCAAGAAAGCCCGGATTCCAATGGACATCGAACTCGCCCGCTTCAACATGATCGAGCAGCAGATCCGTCCGTGGGAGGTGCTCGATGCCGAGGTGCTGTCGCTGCTGGCGGCGGTGCGCCGCGAGGATTTCGTGCCGCCGGCCTACCTCGCGATGGCCTTCGTCGACACCGAGGTGCCGCTGGTCACATCGAGCGGTGCGCCGCAATCGATGCTGGCACCCAAGGTCGAGGCGCGGCTGCTGCAGGAGCTCGACGTCGGCAAGCACGAGCGCGTGCTCGAAATCGGCGCCGGGTCGGGCTTCATGGCGGCGCTGCTGGGCCACCGCGCGCAACAGGTGCTGAGCCTGGAAATCGATGCCGAACTGGCCGTGTTCGCCAGCGCCAACCTGCGCCGCGCCGGTTCGTCGAACGTGACGGTGCGGCACGCCGATGGCGCCAAAGGCTGCCCTGCCGACGGACCGTTCGATGTCATCGTGCTGTCGGGCTCGGTGCCGCAGGTGCCGGCGGGCTTGTTCGATCAGTTGAAGCCGGGCGGCAGGCTGGTCGCGATCGTCGGGCAGTTGCCGATCATGCGGGCGATGCTGTATTCGCGCACCGCGCTGCGGAACACCGGCGGCCCGACCGACGGCGCCATCGGCAGCGTCGAGTTGTTCGACGCGGTAGCGCCGCGGCTCGCGGGCTTCGACGAGCCGAGCCGGTTCCACTTCTGATGCAGCACATCGGTGCCCGCGAGTTCGCGGCCCTGCTGTCGGAGACACCCGCTGCCGAGCTGCCGCTGCTGCTCGATGTGCGGGAGGCGTGGGAGTTCGAGCGCGCTGCGCTGCGCGCCGACGGACTGACCACCTTGAACCTGCCGATGAGCGAGATCGTCCAGCGCATCGGCGAACTCGACCCCGCGCGGCCGACCGTCTGCCTGTGCCACCACGGTGTGCGCAGCGCGCAGGTCGCGGCGTTTCTCCTGCAGCGCCAGGGCTTTGCGTCGGTCGCCAATTTCACCGGCGGCATCGATGCGTGGTCGACCGAGGTCGATGCGTCGGTGCCGCGGTACGGATGATCCCGATCGACACCCTTCACCTCCGTTGCGCAGGAATTCCCATGGCTTCCCTGGTCTACCGCGATCTCGCCGCCGCCACCGGTCGCACGTTGCTGCGCGTTCTCGCAGGTTGGCTCTGCGTCGGCTTCGGCAGCGCGCAGGCGCAGAGCCTAGACGCGCTCTACAACGCGGCGCACGACTACGACGCCACCTTCTTGTCGGCCCGCTCGCTCGCTGAATCGGCACAGTACCGCGCGGCGCAGGCCGATGCGCTGTTGCGTCCGAGCCTGAGCCTCGATGGCAACGCGAACATCGGCCGGGTCGACACCGCACTCGGCACCGGCTCGTTCAACAACCGTGCGGCGCAGGTGACCGGTCGGCAGCCGCTGTTCAACCGCGCCAGCAACGCCACCATCGGCCAGGCCCAGCGCGAGCTGGAATCGTCTGCGTTGCGACTGGAAACCGCCGAGCAGGACCTGATCGTGCGGGTCGCACAAGCGTACTTTGATGTGCTGGCCGCACAGGACGCGCTTGCCACCACGCGCACCAGCAAGGTCGCGATCAACGAGCAACTGGCGTCGGCCCGGCGCAACTTCGAGGTCGGCACCGCCACCATCACCGACACCCGCGAGGCGCAGGCGCGCTACGACCTGGCCACCGCAGAGGAAATCGCCGCCGACAACGACCTGCGCAACAAGCGCATCGCGCTCGATCAACTGGTGGGGCGCAGCAACGTCGAGCCCAAAGGCCTGACCCCGCCGGTCAGCCTGCCGCCGGTGATGCCGGCCGATGCCGACGCTTGGGCCGCCGAGGCCGATGTGGTGCATCCGTCGGTGCGGCTGGCGCAGCTCGCGGTGGACATCGCCAAGCTCGAAACCGACAAGGCCCAGGCGGGGCACTTGCCGACCGTCGATGCGGTGGGCAGCTTCGGCAGCTCATACAACTCGGGCGGCAGCAGTGGCAGCCAGTTATCGCGCAGCGGCACCACCAACAGCGCCAGCATCGGCGTGCAATTGAACCTGCCGCTGTTTGCCGGCTTGTCGGTGCAAAACCGAATCAAGGAAACACTGGTGCTCGAAGACAAATCGCGCAACGACCTCGAAGCGGCGCGCCGCGCAGTGTCGCTCGGCACGCGGCAGGCCTACTTCGGCGTGCAGTCTCTGCAAGCGCAGGTGCTGGCCCTCGAAGCCGCCGAGTCGTCGAGCGCGCTGGCGCTCGAAGCCACCCAGCTCGGCTACCGCGTCGGCGTGCGCGTCAACATCGACGTGCTGAACGCGCAGACCCAACTCTTCACCACCCGCCGCGACCTGTCGAAGGCCCGCTACGACACGCTGCTCGGCGGATTGAGATTGCGTCAGGCGGCGGGTCAGCTCAAGCCGGCGGATGTGTCGGCAGTCGCCCGGCTGCTGTCGCGATGAATGCGACGGCTTGACGAAGAAATTAGGGTTAATACTCCCCGCGAATACGGTGCCTCAACGCTCGCTTGTTAGCGAACTTGTCACGCAACGCGAGATAAGCTGCGATGGGCGGAAGTCGCGTATATCTACTGATTAAAGCTTTTTGAAAGGGGATTTCACATGAAGAAATTACTGAGCACCGCGTTTGCAGCGATCGCGCTGGCAGCGCTGCCTTTGGCGGCCAACGCCATCACCGTGCAGTTCAATGCGAACCTCGGTGGCGCCAACGAAGTGCCACCCAATGCGGCGACTGGAACCGGCATCGCCAGTTTGCTTTACGACGACCAAGACACGCTGCTGACGACGGACGACACCTACGATTTCTTGCTGGGGGCCCTTGCGTTGACGGGCGTTGCAACCGCGTTTCACATCCACGCCCCGGCGCCCGCAAGTGCGAATGGGCCGGTGGTGGTGAACCTCAATTCGTCACTGTTCACATCACTGAACGTCGGCGGCAATTTGGTGGTGCTGGGCAACGACATCGCGGCTCCCAATGCGTCGTTCCTGAGCAACCTGTCCGCAGGTCTCGCTTACGTCAATGTTCACACGTCAGCCTTTCCTGGTGGCGAGATTCGCGGGCAATTGCTGCCTGTGGCCGCAGTCCCCGAACCCGCCACCTACGCTCTGTTCGGCGCCGGTCTGGGTTTGGTCGGGCTGTTTGCCCGCCGTCGCGCCATCAAAGGGATCTGAACGGATCGCAGACGTTTTTCTAATGAATCAGGCCCGCTGCGTGCGGGCCTTTTTCATGGCGCTGCGCGACTGGAGCCGGAGTGCTTCAGCAGTCTTGCGATGGCGGTAGCAGTGCGCCACGAGGCGCCTGTGTGCTGCGCGGTGAAAACGCTCGCGCGGTGCGCCATCTGCTCGCGCTTCGGGGTGTCGAGAAGTGACACCGCGATGCTCACGGCGGCGTCGATGTCGCTCACGCGCTGCGACGCACCGCAGTCCAGAGAAAGACGGGCCGCCTCGGCGAAGTTGAAGGTGTGCAGGCCCATCAGCACCGGGCAGCCGCAGGCGGCGGCTTCGATCAGGTTCTGACCGCCGAGCGGCTCGAAACTGCCGCCGAGCAGCGCCACCTGCGCGCAGCCGAAGTAGGCCGCCATCTCGCCGATCGAGTCACCGAGCCACACGTCGGCGGCCTGCGCTGCGGGCGGCGGCGCGTCTTGCCACGCGCTGCGCCGCACCAAGGTCAGGCCGCTGCGTGCGATCAGTGAGGCCACCTCGTCGAAGCGCTGTGGATGGCGCGGCACGATCAGCAGCAACGGGCGCGGCATCGGTTGCCGCTTCCAGGCCGACAGCAGGGCCGCGTCTTCGCCCTCGCGGGTGCTGGCGGCCAGCACGATGTGGCGCTCGCAGGTGCGCTTCCAAGCCGTGCCGAGTGCGAGCTGCGCCGCATCGGGTGTCACGTCGAACTTCAGGTTGCCGCAGACCTCGACCCGTGGCGCACCTGCGGCATGCAGTCGATCGGCGTCGTCTTGCGTCTGCGCGAGGACGAGTGCCAGGCTCTCGGCCACCGGCCTGAACAACGACTGCCAGCGCCGGGCCTTGCGCGCGCTGCGCTCGCTGAGCCGCGCGTTCGCCAGCACCATCGCGATGCCGCGACGTTGCGCGGCGCGCAACAGGTTCGGCCAGATTTCGGTTTCCATCAGCACGCCGATCGCGGGCTGAAAGTGCGCCAAGAAGCGAGCCACCGACCCCGGCGTGTCGACCGGCAGCCAGACTTGACGATCGCCGGGAAGCAGCAACGGCGTGCCTGCCGCGCGACCGGTGGCGGTGCCGTGGGTCAGCAGCAGGCGCATCTCGGGTCGACGCTCACGCAGCGTCGCAATCAGCGCCGACGCGGCCCGCGTCTCGCCGAGCGAAACCGCATGCAGCCACACCCAGCCCGCCGACGCTGGCTCGCTGCCATACCACCCGAATCGCTCGCCGATCGCATGGCGGTACAGCGGCTCCGCGCGGCCGCGCCACCACAGCTTGAGCACATAGGCGGGCAGCGCCAGCCACAGCAGCGTCGAGTACGCGGCGCGCGCCAGGCGCTGCACGGTCAGCAGACAGCCCGTGGTGGCGCCATGCTCAGTGCGAAGACATCAGTGCGCCGCCGTGGCGATCTGCGCGTCGGGCTTGACCGCCCGCAGCGCGGCCATGAACGCGGCCTCGATGCGGTGCAGCGCTTTCTCGGTGTGGCCCTCGAAGCGCATCACCAGCACCGGCGTCGTGTTCGACGCGCGGATCAGCCCGAAGCCGTCCTTGTATTCGGCGCGCAGGCCGTCGATCGTGATGATCTCCAGCGCGCCCGGAAACTTGGCGGTTTCCAGCAGCTTGTGCACCAGCAGCTTCGGCTCGCCTTCAGCGCACGGCCCGTTCAGCTCGGGCGTGTTGAAGCTGGTCGGCTGTGCGTTCAAACCGCGACTGGGGTCCTTGCTGCGGCTCAAGATTTCGAGCAAGCGTGCTG
>JANMTL010000245.1:0-2282 GCA_031390425.1 Rhizobacter sp. | reverse complement strand
CCGCGCACCTGGTGGGCTTCACCGATGTGGAAGACAAGGGCCAGGAAGGCATCGAGCTGGCCTTTCAGAAAGAGCTGCAGGGCCGCAACGGCTCGCGCATGGTCGTGAAGGACCGGCTCGGCCGCGTGGTGGAAGACATCGGCGACCAGGTGGCGCCCAGCCACGGCCAGGACATCGGCCTGGCGGTCGATGCCAAGGTGCAGTTCTTCGCCTACCAGCGCGTGCGCGATGCCGTCGCTGAGCACAAGGCCAAGGCCGGCAGCGTGGTGGTGCTCGATGCCCAGACCGGCGAAGTGCTGGCGCTGGCCAACTACCCGAGTTTCGATCCGGCCGAGCGCCGCAACCTCTCCGGCGCGCAGTTGCGCAACCGCGCGTTGACCGACACCTTCGAGCCCGGCTCGACGATGAAGCCGTTCATCGCGGCATGGGCGCTGGAAAGCGGCCGCGTGACGCCGACCACGCCGATCCAGACCGCGCCCGGCCACATCAACATCACCGGCAGCACGATCCGCGATGCGCATGCCTATGGCGTGCTGAGCGTGGCCGAGGTGATTCAGAAATCGAGCAACGTCGGCACCGTGAAGCTGGCGATGCAGATGGACCGCAAGGAAATGTGGGACCTGTACTCGCAGGTCGGCTTCGGCCAGAAACCGCAGTTGCAGTTCCCCGGCGCCGTCACCGGCCGGCTGCGCCCCTGGAAGACCTGGCGCCCGATCGAGCAGGCGACGATGAGCTACGGCTACGGCCTGTCGACGAGCCTGTTTCAACTGGCGCGCGCCTACACCGTGTTCGCGCGCGACGGCGACGTGATTCCGGTCTCGATGCTCGAACAGGCCGCGCCGCTGCTGCCGGGTGCTGGCGTGCGCGTGATCAAGCCCGAGACGGCGCGCGCGGTGCGGGAAATGCTGCGCCTGGCCGCCGGCCCCGGCGGCACGGCACCCAAGGCGCAGACCATCGGCTACTCGGTGGGCGGCAAGACCGGCACCGCACACAAGCAGGAGGGCAAGCACTACGTCACCAACAAGTACCGCGCCTGGTTCGTCGGCATCGCACCGATCAACAACCCGCGCATCGTCGTCGCGGTGATGGTCGACGAACCCAGCAACGGCCAACACTACGGCGGCGATGTGGCCGCCCCGGTGTTCAGCCAGGTGGTGCAGCAGACCCTGCGCACCATGGGCGTGGCGCCCGACTTGGCCGTCAAGCCGCAGATCGTCACCACCGCGGTGCCGGAGAGTTTCTGATGCCGGCCCGCAGGTTGTTTCCCGAAAGCGCGCGTTGACCGTCACCGCCCTCAAGTCGGCCGACGCCGCGGCGCGTTGGTTGCGCTCGTGGGTCACCGGCACGGTGACCACCGACAGCCGCAAGGTGCGCGCAGGCGACGGTTTCATCGCCTGGCCGGGCGCGGCCACCGACGGCCGCCGCTTCGTGGCCGCGGCCCTGAAGTCGGGCGCCACCACCTGCCTGGTCGAGCGCGAAGGCATGGAAGCCTATGGCTTCGACGACGCGCGCATCGCCTCGCTGCCTGGCTTGAAGGCGGCCACCGGGCCGGTCGCCGACGCCTTCTTCGAGCAGCCGAGCGCGGCACTCGACGTGATCGCAACGACCGGCACCAACGGCAAGACGTCGACCGCCTGGTGGACCGCGCAGGCGCTGTCGATCCTGGGCCGCCGCTGTGCCGTCGTCGGCACGCTGGGCATCGGCGTGCCACCGCTGCCGGGGTTGCCGGCGCAGATCGAATTCACCGGGCTGACGACGCCCGACCCGGTGATGCTGCACGCCGCGCTGCGGCAGTTTGCCGACGCCAGTTTTCGGGCCTGCGCGATCGAGGCTTCGTCGATCGGCATTGTCGAACACCGCGTGGCGGGCCTGCGCATCGCGGTCGCCTTGTTCACCAATTTCACGCGCGACCACCTCGACTACCACGGCACCATGGACGCGTACTGGGCCGCCAAGCGACGGCTCTTCGATTGGTCTGGCCTGCGCGCCGCGGTCATCAACCTCGACGATGCGCAAGGCGCTGCGTTGGCGGCGGAGTTGCGTGCCGGCACGCTGGACCTGTGGACGTATTCCGTGCACTCTGACGCGCGACTGCAGGCGGTGGGGCTGCGCTACATCGACGGCGCGCTGGCCTTCGAGTTGCACGAGGGCACCGAGGTTGCCGAGGTGCGCAGCCGACTGATCGGTGACTACAACGCGAGCAACCTGCTGGCGGTGATCGGCGGTTTGCGAGCGCTCGGCGTGTCGTTGGCCGACGCTTGTTCGGTGGTGCCGCAACTCAC
>JANMTL010000226.1:0-8371 GCA_031390425.1 Rhizobacter sp. | reverse complement strand
CGGCATCGCCTGCTATGACCAGGATGTGTTCGTCAACGCGGTCGGCGGCGTGCGCATCGCCGAGCCGGCCGCCGATCTGGCGGTGATGCTGGCGATCCAGAGCAGCCTGCGCGGCAAGCCGCTGCCGCGCGGCTTCATCGCGTTCGGCGAAGTCGGCCTGGCCGGTGAGGTGCGCCCCGCGCCGCGCGGCCAGGAACGATTGAAAGAAGCCGCCAAGCTCGGCTTCAGCGTGGCCGTCGTGCCCAAGGCGAACGCACCGAAAAAGCCGATCGAAGGGCTGACGATCCACGCGGTCGAACGCATCGAAGAGGCGATCGACCGCGTGCGCGGGTTGTGACGGCGCGTGGTGCCCGAATCCGACACACGCCGCACCGCGCCCTGTCTTAAAACGCCGTCACCACCCCCGCAAAGCGCAGCAGATCGACCATCGTGAATTGGCCGGTCGTGGTCAGGGTCGGCGCCCAATCGGGTTCCTGGATCAGGTACGACATCGGGTCGCCCTGCAGCGCACCGATCATCACCTCGCCGACGATGCGCCCGCCGACAGGGCCGAGTCGTTTGCCGTCGGCCATCACATCGGCTTCGCGCAGGCAATAAAACCACAGCGGCGTGCGCAGGTGCAAGCCCAGCGGCTTGAGGTCGGCGAGGTCGGCCACAGGCAGTGGCGGCAGGCCCATCGCAGCCGCCACGCGTTGGCCCGACGGGATCTTGAAAGTGAGGTGACGCAGCAGGTTGCGCGTCGCCAGCGACTGCGGCTCTCCGCCGGGAATGCCGGGCAAATCGAACAGCACGGTCGACAGCTTGGCGTCGATGCGCTTGTTGTTGCGAACCCGGCCATCGCCGAAATCGAAGAAGGTTTGCCAATCGATGAAGCGGTTGGGCGCGCGCGTGCCGCCCCGCATGTCGTCGGCCACCGGGCTGACCGCCAGGCCGTCGTTGAAGATCAGCGCGAAGAACACGTTCGCGTCGTTGGGCCCGAAATTGACGCGGTAGCTGGGGCGCACCTGCGAGTGGCCGAAACGGTAGGCCGCGACTGAAAACTCGACCGGGATGTACGGCGCATTGCGCCATTTGTAGAACTTGCGGCCTTTGGTCAGGATGTCGTCGACCATCGGCTGGCCGATGGTTTTCGGCAAGAACTCGTGGACGATGATCCATTGATAGTGCCAGCGCGTCAGGCGCTGCGCTTCGGCGAACACCTCGGTCGGGTGGGTCAGGCCGAATTCGGTTTTGACATGCGCGACGCAAGCGTTGTGAAAGCGCAGGAACGCCACCTGCAATTGCGACAAGATGATGTTTTCGTCGTTGCGCGGGTCGCCGACCAGCGGGGTTTGCTGGCTGTTGCGCGGCACATCGAACTTCTCGACGCCGTCGCGGGTCAGCGCAGCCGAGCCGACGTTCGGCTCGACCAGCAAGGTGGTGCGACCGCTGTCGACAAACTGGTCGTAAAGGTGCGGCGAGCCGGCCGGGCCTTGGCCGTACACGCTGTCGAGCCCAAACGTCGGCACGCGAAAGTTCTGGATCATCTCCGGGTCGACCTGCTGCTCCAGGCTGGAGGTGATGTCGAGCGTCAGGTCGTGGTCGAGGAACTGGCCGAGGAAGGTCATCCCGGCGGTTTGGTCCGGGTTGTCCGGGTTGTTGACGAACAGGGCCGGAAGGATGATGAGATCGCGCGGGTGCGCGGTGAGCGAATCGCGCGCATCCATGATGCCGTCCTTGGCCCCCAGCTTCGTCAGTGCCGCGCGCACCGACGGTGTGTCGAGCGAGAACGCCGGCAGGTTGCCGAACAGCCGGCCGAACTTGCCTTGGTCAAAAAACTTCGAGGTGGGCGGGTTGTCGCCCGAGCGGTAGATGTTGCCGTGTGCAGCCATGGTGGTTCCTGTGGGTTGACCGGAAGTCCAATGCTCCCGTGGGCGACGAGTGTGGTCGCGTCACGGCGCACCATCAAGACGCAAGCTAGGGGGGGCGAACCGGTCTTGGTGTGCACCGTTCAGGCGTGCTCGCACGGGCCGGGTCGTGTGGCTCGGGCCTTAAAATCGACGGTTGACGGACAGTTTGGAGTTACGCCATGTCGATGGCCGATCGCGACGGAAAGATCTGGATGGATGGCGAGTTGGTGGAATGGCGCGACGCCAAGATCCATGTGCTGTCGCACACGCTGCACTATGGCTGCGGCGCCTTCGAGGGGGTGCGCGCCTACAAGACGGCGCAGGGCACGGCGATCTTCCGGCTGCACGAACACACCGAACGGCTCTTCAACAGCGCAAAAATCTTGCGCATGAAGATTCCGTTTTCGCCCGAGACGGTCTTCGAGGCGCAGCGCCGTGTCGTGCGCGAAAACAAGCTCGAAAGCGGCTACATCCGTCCGCTGGTCTGGATCGGCGACAACAAGCTCGGCGTCAGCCCGCGCGGCAACACCATTCATCTGATGGTGGCCGCCTGGACCTGGGGCGCGTACCTCGGTGAAGACGGCTTGAAGCGCGGCATCCGCGTCAAGACCAGCAGCTACACACGCCACCACGTCAACATCACGATGACGCAGGCCAAGGCGGTGAGTAACTACACCAACTCGATCCTCGCCAATCTCGAAGTCACCGAAGACGGCTACGACGAAGCGCTGTTGCTCGACGCGAGCGGCTTCGTCAGCGAAGGCGCCGGTGAGAACCTGTTCATCGTCAAGAACGGCGTCGTCTACACGCCCGATTTGTCGGCCGGCGCGCTCAACGGCATCACGCGCAACACCATCTTTGCCATTTGCGCCGACCACGGCTTGAAAGTGATTGAGAAGCGCATCACCCGCGACGAGGTCTACATCTGCGACGAGGCCTTCTTCACCGGCACCGCCGCCGAAGTGACGCCGATCCGCGAGCTCGATCGCGTGCAGATCGGCGTGGGCGAATTCGCAGGAACACGCGGGCCGATCACCGAGAAAATCCAAACCGCGTTCTTCGACATCGTGAACGGCCGCAACGCGAAGTACGCGCATTGGCTGACCGCCGTTTGAAGCGCGTCGATCCTGCCACGACACCCCACGGAGCGACCATGAGCGCAGCCCGATCCACCCCCTCCCCTGCCATCGAAGTCACCGCACACGATCTGCAAGGCCCGGGTGTCGTCGCTTGTCCCAACCCGAAAATGGCGCTGTGGAGCACGCACCCGAAAGTGTTTATCGACGTCGTCACCACCGGGTCGGGCAAGTGCCCGTATTGCGGCACGGTGTATGCGCTCAAAGCGGGCGAGAAAGTCCACGCGCACTGAGCGCGCCGCCCCATGACTGCGCCCGATGGCGGTGGTCCCACACAGCGGGTTTACGAAACGCTGGTGCGCGCCGCCCTGTTGGGCGCCGGCACTTCGGTCTGGCAGTGGAACCCGCTGACCGATGTCCTCTCGGGCGTCGATGATGGTGACTTCACGCTGCTCGGCTACCCGGCCGACGAAGGTCGGCGTACGCAACAGGCCTGGGACCTGCTCATCCATCCCGGTGACCGTGCCGAGAACGACGCGCAGTACCGGCGCCACGCGCGCGGCGAGGCACCGTTCTACGAGCATGAGTACCGCGCGCTGGCCAAGGACGGTCAGTGGCGCTGGATCGCCGAGCGCGGTCGGGTCGTCGAGCGAGCCGCCGACGGACAGCCGCTGCGGGTGGTCGGCACGCTGAGCGACGTCACGCAGCGGCACGAGGCCGAAAGCCGCGTGCTGGCGATGGCCGAGCACCTCGGCAAGACCGCACGCCACGTGCCCGGCGTCATCTACCAGTACCGTCACAGCAACGAGGGCGACAGCGCCTTCATCTATGTCAGCGAAAGCTGCGACAAGGTACTCGGCGTGTCGGCCAGCGAGCTGCTGCGCGACGGCTCGATGGTGTTGCGCATGATGGAGCCCGAGTATTTCTGTGCGACCGTCAACGGCATGAAGGCGTCGGCGCGCGCGCTGGCACCGTGGCGCTTCGACTTCCGCCTGCGTCGCCCCGACGGCGAACTGCGCTGGATCTCCGGCGCCTCCACGCCGCAGCGCGATGGCGACGGCAGCGTCCTCTGGCACGGCTACTTCGAAGACACCACCGATGTGCACGAACTGCACGCAGCCCGCGAAGCCGCTGCGGTGGCGCAAGCCGCAAATCAGGCCAAGACCGATTTCCTCTCGCGCATGAGCCACGAACTGCGCACGCCGCTGAATGCGGTGATGGGGTTCGCGCAGTTGTTGCGACTCGACAATGCCGATGTCTTGTCGCCGAACCAGCGCCGCCGCGTGACGCTGATCCACGAGGCCGGCGAATACCTGCTGCAAATGATCGGTGAGCTGCTCGATCTCACGCGCATCGAGTCGGGCAACCTCGCGCTGGAGTGCGGCGATGTAGCGCTTGCGCCGCTGTTGGCCGACTGCATCGAGATGCTGCGTCCGTCGGCCGAAGCCGCCGATGTGCAATTGATGCCGATCGAGGTCGCGCCCGAGCTGGCTGTGCGGGGCGACCCCACGCGCTTGCGTCAGGTGGTGCTGAACCTGGTGAGCAACGCGATCAAATACAACCGGCCGGGCGGATCGGCCCAGGTCACCGCGCATACATCACCGGGCGGCGTGGCCTTGCGTGTCACCGACACCGGCGTCGGCATCGCTGCCGAGCACCTGCAATCGTTGGGCGAGCCGTTCAACCGCCTCGCGCACCAGCGCAGCGCGATCGAAGGCACCGGCATCGGTCTCGCCGTCACGCGCGGGCTGATCGAGCTGATGGCGGGCCGCCTCGAAGTGCAGAGCACCTTGGGCGTGGGCTCGACGTTCAGCGTCACGCTGCCCGCCGCCAGCGCGGCGGTGGGGAATCAGAGGACCAGCTTGCCGACGTAGAGCACCGGCCCGGTGGGCGCACCGGTGGTCGAACCGCCCGGGGGCTCCAGGCTGACGGCCAGCGCGGCGGTCCCTGCAGGCAGCTTGCTCTTCTTGAAGACGCTGGCACCGGACGCCGAAATCAGACCCAGCGAGCGCGGTGCGCCTTTGCCGGGGACCGCCCACAGTTCGAGCGCGCGGTCGGCTTGCACGCTGACGCCGATCAGCGGCTGGGTGACGATGGCCTTGCCGTCGCCGCTGATGCTGGCAACGAAGCTGGCTGGCGTCACCGCCCCTGGCGCGTCGGTTGGCGGCGCGGTGGAATTCAGCACGACGATGATCGGCGGCTGACTGGGCTGGGGGTTGGCGAACAAGACCAGCAGGCTCAGCGCGACCACACCCGCGAACATCGACAAGCTGCGCCAGAACGCCAGCGTCGACAACCACGCCGGAGCCGGTGCCTCGGGTGCGGCGGCACCGCTGATGCGCGCCACGATGCGTTTCCACACCTCGGCCGAAGGCGTTTGCGGCAACACGCTGCCGGTGAGCGGCATCAGGCCGGCTTCCCAGCGCCTGACTGCGGCGCGCAGCGTCGGATGCGCGGGCAGCAATTGTTCGAGTCGGCGGCGCGCTGGGCCGCGCAAGCTGCCCGCCACGTATTCGGCGGCCAGGCGATCGGCGAGCCGGGGGCGGCTGTAATCCATGTCAGCCGATCTTCCCGGCGCGCTGCTCGTCGCGCAGGCTGGACTGGTCGAGACAGGTTTTCAGCGACGCCAACGCACGCCGCACCCACGACTTCACCGTGCCCAGCGGCTGGCCCAGGTGGCGAGCCACTTCGGCGTGTGTCAACCCGTCGTAGAACGCCAGCGCGACGCTTTGTCGCTGCTGCGCGCTCAACGATTCCATGCAATGCGACAGCTCGCGTGCATCGCAAGCCTGGCTGAGCATGTCAAGCGGCCCTGAAGCCGGGTCGGCTAGGTGGTCGTACACGTCGCTGTCTTCGCCGTCCGAGAGAGTGGGTTGCAGAAACTGCGGCTGCGTCTGCGCACGCCGCAGTCCATCGATGGCGCGATTTCGAGCGATGCTGGTCAGCCAGGTGAGGGGCTGGCTCTGTGCCGCGTCGAAGGTTTGCGCCGCGCGCCACACATTGACATACACCTCCTGGAGCACGTCTTCTGCCTGACCGCGATCCCGATTGATACGCAACACAACGGCAAACAGATGCGCGCTGGTGCGTTCGTAGAGTGTGGCGAATGCCGCACGATCGCCGAGCCCGGTGCGTGACAGCAAGCGCGACAGCTCGTGGCTTTTCTCGGACCAGTCGAAGGAGGTGGTGGGCATGGGCGCGCCGATTCTAGGGGCTTCGTACAATGGCGGGTCGGCTCAGTGACGCGAATCTTTCACCACGCGCGCCGAAAAATGGGAAGGTCGAATGAACACGCCGAAAGCCACGCTGATGTCGATGTCGTCTCCCGACGACGCAGAGCAGCAGTTCTACGAAGCGCTTCAACAGGGCGATCTAGAGCGGTTCATGGCGGTGTGGAGTGACGAAGAAGACATCGCCTGCGTTCACCCGGGCGGCCCGCGGCTGATCGGCTTGTCCGCCATCCGCGCGAGCTTCGGCGAGATGTTCATCAACGGCCCGATCGATGTGCATGCCGAGAAAGTGCGGCGATTGCATACGCACTTCAGTGCGGTGCACAGCGTGCTCGAACGCGTGCAGGTGCTGACCGATCAGGGTCGTCAGGCGGCCTGGGTCATCGCCACCAATGTGTATTTGAAGACGCCCTTGGGATGGCGCATCGTCGCCCACCACGCGAGCCCCGGCACGCCGCGTGAGGCACAGGAGATCCTCGAATCGGCCGCTGTGCTGCATTGATGTCCGGCGCCTACCGATCGCCCGGGTGGCTGCTGGGCGCCGGCGCTGTGGGCGGCAACCTGCAGACGATCTGGCCCGGGCTGGTGTCCAAGCGCCTCGATGGCCCCACGCCGACCTATGTGCGCCATCGCTGGACCACGCCTGACGCCGATTTCATCGACGTCGATTGGCTGGCCCCAGGTCGCGACGAGCACACGGCCGACACGCCGCTGCTGGTGTTGTTCCACGGGCTCGAAGGTTCGTCGGCCAGTCACTATGCGCGCGCTTATGCCCAGGTGGCGCGGCAGCTCGGCTGGCGCTTCGCCGTGCCGCACTTTCGCGGCTGTTCGGGCGAGCCGAATCTGGCCGCCCGCGCCTACCACTCGGGGGACTTCGAGGAGGTCGGCTGGATCCTCGACCGGTTCCGCAGGCTGCATCCGGGGCCGCGTGTGGCCGTGGGCATTTCGCTCGGCGGCAATGCGCTGTTGCGTTGGGCCGAAGAGGCCGGCGAGACCGCGTCGAATAGCGTCGGCGCGGTGGCGGCGGTGTCGTCGCCGATCGACCTGGCGGCCGGTGGCCACGCGATCGGGTTGGGTTTCAACCGACACACCTACACCCGCATGTTCCTGCGCTCCCTGCGGCCCAAAGCACTGCGCAAGCTGGCCTGGCATCCCGGCCTGTTCAACCGCGAAAAGATGTTGTCGGCGCGCGACCTGTACGACTTCGACAACCTCTACACCGCACCGGTGCACGGCTTTCGCAACACCGACGACTACTGGCATCGCGGCTCGGCCAAGCCGCACCTCGCGCGCATCCGCATTCCGGCGCTGGTGCTGAACGCGCTCAACGATCCGTTCGTGCCGGCGCGGTCGCTGCCGAATGCGCACGAGGTCGGCCGTCACGTCACCTTGTGGCAGCCACTGCACGGCGGGCACGCAGGCTTTGCGAGCGCTGGATTTCCCGGGCGCTTGCAGGCGATGCCCGAGCGTGTGATGGGCTGGTTACGCGCGCAGGGCGGGGGTTGATTCATTGAAGGCGGTTGCATGGACGACATCGTTGCTGCCGCGCTGAAAAAATGGCCGAACGTGCCTTGTTGCCACGGCTGGCTGGCGCTCGACGCGCGCGGCGACTGGTACCTCCGCGACGACCGGGTGCAGGCGGCGGGGCGGTTCCCGCAGTCCAAAGGCAGCCGCCTCGAACACGTCGGGCTGCGCGAATTCATCGAGCGCAATTACGCCTGCGACGACCGCGGGGCCTGGTTCTTTCAGAACGGGCCGCAGCGTGTCTATGTCGAGCTGGAAGCTGCGCCGTGGGTGTGGCGTTTGCAACCCGCGGCGGGCGGCGCAGGTGGCGGCTCAGGCGGTGTCGTGTTGCGCAGCCACAGTGGCCTGCCAGCGATGTTCGAATCGGCCTGGCTCGACGAGCGCGGGCGATTGTTCCTCGTCACCGACCTCGGCTTCGGGCTGGTCCACACGCTCGACATGGAATGCGCAGCCGATGCGATCGAGCACGGCCTGTGGCCGGTCGGCGACGTCCTTGGCGCCGACCTGCCGATGCGCTTCGGCTTCAGGCCGAGCCCGGCGTGGGGGGGCGGGCCGGGGGGGGCGGGCGGCCCCCCCGGGGGGGGGGGGGAGCGGGCCGGGAACACCGAAACGGGGGGGGGGGGGGCCCCGGGGGGGGGCCCCGGGGGGGGGG
>JANMTL010000224.1:0-3527 GCA_031390425.1 Rhizobacter sp. | reverse complement strand
ACGAGATCGACGGCAACAACCGCACCAAGTTCAACCCGCTGGCCGACTGGACCTGGCACGACGTGTGGCACTACGTCGCGGCGAACGACGTGCCCTACAACACGCTGCACGACGAGTTCATGCCCAGCATCGGCTGCGCGCCGTGCACCCGCGCCATCGCCGTCGGCGAAGACTTCCGCGCGGGGCGCTGGTGGTGGGAGCGTGATGACGCCAAAGAATGCGGCTTGCACGTGAAAGAACCTGCGCCCGAAGGCGCCGTATCGATGATCGGAGACAGACCATGAACGCCGCCGTCAGCGTGCAGCAGTTGCTGCCCGAACTCGACCAGACCCACCTCGACTGGCTGGAAGAAGAAGCCATCTTCATCCTGCGCGAAACCGTCGCAGCGTTCGAGCGCCCCGCCCTGCTGTTCTCCGGCGGCAAGGACTCGTGCGTGGTGCTGCGGCTGGCCGAAAAGGCCTTCAAGACCAGGGTCGATCCAAACAACAGCCATGATTTCAAAGGGCGCCTGCCGTTCCCGCTGCTGCACGTCGACACCGGCCACAACTTCCCCGAGGTGATCGAGTTCCGCGACAAGCGAGTCGCCGAAATGGGCGAGCGTTTGGTCGTCGGCCACCTCGAAGATTCGATCCAGCGCGGTACGGTGCGCCTGAGCCATCCGCTCGAATCGCGCAACGGCCACCAGACGGTGGCGCTGCTCGAAGCGATCGAGGAACACCGCTTCGACGTGCTGATGGGCGGCGCCCGCCGCGACGAGGAAAAGGCGCGCGCCAAAGAGCGCATCTTCAGCCACCGCGACAGCTTCGGCCAGTGGCAGCCGAAGGAACAGCGCCCCGAGTTGTGGACGCTGTTCAACACCCGCATCAAGCCGGGCGAGCACATGCGCGCCTTCCCGATCAGCAACTGGACCGAACTCGACGTGTGGCTGTACCTGGCACGCGAAAACATCCCGCTGCCGTCGCTGTACTTTGCCCATCAGCGCCAGGTCATCCGCCGCAAGGGACTGCTGGTGCCGCTGACCGATGTGACGCCGCCCGAACCCGGCGAAACGGTCGAGACCGCCGAGGTGCGTTTTCGCACCGTCGGCGACATGACCTGCACCTGCCCGGTCGAGAGCCCCGCTGCCAACGCCACCGAGATCGTTGCCGAGACCCTGCAGGTGACCGTCAGTGAGCGCGGTGCGACCCGCATGGACGACCGCACTTCCGAAGCCTCGATGGAGCGCCGGAAAAAAGAGGGCTATTTCTGATGACGACGACTTCCTTGAACGCGCCGTCGGACCGCAGAGAGTCCCTGACGAAAGTCGCGGATCACCGCGGGTCCCTGACGAAAGTCGCGGATCACCGCGCCTTGCGCTTCCTCACCGCCGGTAGCGTCGACGACGGCAAGAGCACGCTGATCGGTCGCCTGCTGTTCGACAGCCGCGCGATCCTGGCCGACCAGCTCGACACGCTGGAGAAGAAGGCCGCCGGTGCGCCGATCGATCTGAGCCTGCTGACCGACGGCCTGGAAGCCGAGCGCGAACAGGGCATCACGATCGACGTGGCCTACCGCTATTTCGCGACCAAGCACCGCAAGTTCATCATCGCCGACGCGCCGGGCCACGAGCAGTACACGCGCAACATGGTGACCGCTGCGGCGGGCAGCGATGCGGCAGTGGTGCTGGTGGACATCACCAAGCTGGACACCTTTTCGACGCCGTTGCTCTTGCTGCCACAAACCCGCCGCCATTCGCTGCTGGCGCACCTGCTGCGCGTGCCGAGCATCGTGTTCGCTGTCAACAAGCTCGACGCGGTCGCCGACCCGCAACAGGCATTCGACGCGGTCAGCGTGGCGCTGCACGCGTTCGCAGACGCGGCCGGCATCGCGGTCGCAGGCATCGTGCCGGTGTCGGCCCTGCGTGGCGACAACGTGACGCAAACGGTCGTCACCGACGGCACGGACTGGAGCACCTGGTACCACGGACCGACGCTGCTGCAACTGCTCGAAGCGCTGCCGGTCGCGCAAGAACGCACCGAAGGCGATCTGCTGATGCCGGTGCAGTACGTCGCCCGTGACGAAGGCGATGTCAAGTCCGGTGGAACGGGCGTCGGCCACCAACCGCGCAGCCTGTTCGGCCGCATCGCGCACGGCAGCGTGAAGGCCGGTGACGAGGTACAAATTTTCCCGAGCGGCCAGCGCGCGGTGGTCGCCGAAGTGCGGCTGGCGGGCAGCGTGGTCGATCGGGTCGAAGCGGGCTGGTCGGCCGGTGTGGTGCTCGACCGCCAGCTCGACGTGTCGCGCGGCGACTGGATCGCGACGCCGAACAGCGTCAACGGGCAACAAAGCTTCGCCGCGACATTGGCCTGGCTGGACACCGAGCCGGCCGTCGTGGGTCGGAAATATTGGATGCGGCATGGCAACCGATGGGTGCAAGCGCGCATCGCGAGCATCGAGAACCGGCTCGACATTCACACCCTCGACGTCGTCGATGCCCATCAACTCGGCGTCAACGAGATCGGCCGGGTCATCGTCGAGACGCAGCAGCCGCTGCCGGTCGAGGCTTACGCATCGAACCGCAGCGGCGGCTCGCTGATCGTCGTCGACCCGACGACCAACCGCACCAGCGGCGCCTTGTTGGTGACGACTGCGATCGCATGACGATGGCGGCGCCCACCGCACCGACCGCCCCACCCGCGGGCCGCGTCGCCTTCGTCGGCGCCGGGCCGGGCCAGGCCGATCTGATCACGCTGCGCGGCGCGCAACGCCTGGCGCACGCGGCCGTGGTGCTGACCGATGCGCTGGCCGATCCGGTCTTGCGCGACTTCGCCCCGCAGGCGCGCTGGCTGCATGTCGGCAAGCGCGGCTTTGCCGACAGCACCGGGCAGGCCGCGATCAACGCGCTGCTGGTCAAAAGCGCGCGCGAAGTCGGCCCCGGCGGGCTGGTGGTGCGGCTCAAAGGCGGCGACCCGAGCGTCTTCGGCCGACTCGAAGAAGAGTTGCAAGCGATGGCCCAGGCCGGCATCGCCTGCGAAGTGGTGCCGGGGGTGACCGCCGCGCTGGCCGCCGCCGCCTCGGCGCAGCGCCCGCTGACCCGGCGTGGATCGGGCCGCAGCGTCGGCTTCGCAACGGCGATGACCCGCGCAGATGCGGATCAAACGGCGGCTGTGGCAGCGGCCACCGATGCGGTGCAAGCCCTCCGCAGCGCCGACACCGAAGTCTTCTACATGGCCGGCAAGCAGCTCGGCGCGCTGGGGCGACGACTGGTGCGTGCCGGCTGGTCGCCGCAGACCGAGGTGTGCGTCATCTCGCGCGCCGGTTGGCCGGACGAGCTGCACAGCGACCACAGCGTCGCCGACCTGGGTCGGGCGAGCATGCTGCACGCCGGTCGCCCGACGGTGGTGGTGGTCGGTGCCGGTGCGCGACCGCTGGGTGCCGCCGAGGCGTCCAACGAAGACCACAGCCTTGTGTCTTCGATGGCGATGCCGAACCCCTAAAATTCGAGGCGGCTTCGCTTCGCGCCAGCCTGCTGTCAAAACCTGCTTTCG
>JANMTL010000166.1:0-4322 GCA_031390425.1 Rhizobacter sp. | reverse complement strand
CGTCACGCTGCCGACCATCGACATCGAAGCCCTCGCCCGCCGCGTGCCGGCGGTGGCCGAGCGGGCGCGGCCGACGAAGTAAGTGGCGGGCCAGTGGTGCGGCTGGTCAACAGCTGCGGGCTTCTGTCCGAGTTTCCACTTTTCGCAACCGGCCATCCCGTCGTCGCGATGTTCACGATTCCAGAACCGACGCATGCCTAAGCTGCCGCGCGTTTGCGGGGCCGAGCTTGTGCGCGCTTTGGAGCGCCCCGGTTTGCGCAAAGTGCGCCAAAGCGGCAGCCACGTGATCATGAAGCGCGAGGCGGTCGGTTGTGTCGTGCCGCTGCACGACTCGGTCAAGGTCGGCACCCCGGCAGGTGTCCTGCGTCAAGCATCGATCACGCCCGAAGAGTTCATGGAAGCGTTTCACTGCTGGTTCCCAGCCGGCCCAGGACGGTTCGCACCACAGGAGGATCTGGGTTCTTTATATGAAAATCGCATATATATCGTCAAACAATATATTTCTTCAAGCTAACGACCGTCGTTACAGTCCCGGGTTGTTTTGGGCTGAGCGCGTCGCTGTGGGCCTGTTTCCGGACTTTCGATGGACCCTATCGCGATACTCAGTGGCTTCGGCGTAGGCGCCATCGTCGGCATGACCGGTGTCGGCGGCGGCTCGCTGATGACACCGCTGCTGCTGTCTGTGTTCAAGTTGAACCCCGCCGTGGCCATCGGCACCGATTTGTGGTTTGCAGCACTGACAAAAACCGCAGGGTCGGTGTCGCACCACCGGGCGGGGCACGTCGAGTGGCGCATCACGAAACTGCTGTTGGCCGGCAGCATCCCGGCCACGCTCGGCATGGTGGCCTTGATGTACTTCACCGGGCTGACGAAGGGCTGGGCCAGCGCGTTGACTTTTTCACTCGGCATCGCTTTGTTGATCACCGCCGTGACGGTGGCGTTCAAACAGGTCTGGGTCAAGGTTGCGCACTGGCTCGAGCGTTGGATCCACGATGGCAACCGGCCGACGCTCACGGTGCTGTGCGGGTTCACGCTCGGCGTGCTGGTGTCGCTGACATCGATCGGCGCAGGTGCGATCGGGGCCACCTTGATCTTGCTGCTGTATCCGAAGCTGCCGTCCCACCGCATCGTCGGCACCGACATCGCTCATGCCGTCCCGCTGACCTTGGTCGCCGGTATCGGCTACGCCACGCTCGGCAATGTGAACTGGGAGTTGCTCGGCGCGCTGTTGGTCGGCTCAATCCCCGGGATCTGGCTGGGCGCGCAGTTGACGCGCAAGATGCCCGAACGCATCGTGCGCACCTTGCTGTGCATGTCGCTCGTGGCAGCCGGGCTCAAGGTCATTCATTAATCAGCCGTCAAACGAAGCCCTGCGCTTTTCAACGATGTACACCTACACCGACTTCGACCAGCACTTCGTGCGGCAGCGCGCCGCGCAGTACCGCGATCAGTTGGGGCGCCACCTCGCCGGCCACCTGCCGGACGATGAATTCCGCGCGCTGCGGCTGCAAAACGGCTGGTACATCCAGCGCCATGCGCCGATGCTGCGCGTAGCGGTGCCGTACGGCGAACTGAGCTCGGCGCAACTGCGTGGCTTGGCCGGCATCGCGCGGGATTTCGACCGCGGCTATGCGCATTTCACGACGCGCCAGAACCTGCAATACAACTGGATTCCGCTCGACAAAAGCGCCGAGGTGATGGACCGGTTGGCGGCGGTGCAGATGCACGGCATACAGACCAGCGGCAACTGCATCCGCAACATCACCAGCGACTGCTTTGCGGGCATCGCACCCGACGAATCGGTGGACCCGCGCCCCTACGGCGAAATCATGCGGCAGTGGAGCACGCTGCACCCCGAGTTCGCGTTCCTGCCGCGCAAGTTCAAGATCGCGGTGACCGGCGCCAGCGAAGACCGCGCCGCGATCGGCTGGCACGACATCGGCCTTCATTTGTTGAAAAACGCAGCAGGCGAAGTCGGCTTCAAGGTGCTGGTCGGCGGCGGCATGGGCCGCACGCCGGTCATCGGCACAGTGTTCCGCGAGTTCCTGCCGTGGCAGCAAATCCTCGTTTTCATCGAAGCCGTGGTGCGCGTCTACAACCGCTACGGCAGGCGCGACAACATCTACAAGGCGCGCATCAAGATATTGGTCAAGGCCGAGGGCCAGCGCTTCGTCGATGACGTGAATGCCGAGTTCAGGGACATCCTCGAACGCGATGTCGATGGCACGGCTCACATCATTCCGCAGTCGGAGTTCGACCGCGTGAGCGCGAGTTTCGTGGTTCCGGCCGGGGTGGCCGCGCGGCCATCGAGCAGCATCCCGATGCCTGCCGATCTGCCCGCCAGCTACGCACGCTGGACACAGCGCAACGTGCACGCGCACAAGCTCAGCGGCTACCGCGCGGTGACGCTGTCATTGAAGCGCACGGGCCAGGCGCCGGGCGACATCACCGATGCGCAGATGGAGTTGGCCGCCGACCTGGCCGACCGCTACAGCCACGGCGAATTGCGCGTCTCGCACGACCAGAACCTGGTGCTGCCGTGGGTGCTTGAAAGCGATCTTCCAGCGTTGTGGGACGCCGCGCGCAGCGCCAGTTTCGCGACACCCAACATCGGCCTGCTGACCGACATGATCGCCTGCCCCGGCGGCGATTTCTGCGCGCTGGCCAACGCGCGCTCGATCCCGCTGGCGGCCGAGATCACCGAGCGCTATCAGGACTTAGATGAACTCTGGGACATCGGCGACATCGACCTGCACATCAGCGGCTGCATCAATTCCTGCGGCCACCATCACAGCGGCCACATCGGCATCCTCGGCGTCGACAAGGACGGCGCCGAGTGGTACCAGATCACGCTCGGCGGCTCCGACGGCACGGTCATCAGCGGCGGCCCGGTCGCGGGCAAGGTGATCGGCCCGTCGTTCGCCGCCGACGAAGCGGCCGACGCGGTCGAGGCTGTGATCGATACCTATCTGAAGCAGCGCGAAGGCAGCGAGCGCTTTATCGACACCGCGAAGCGCCTTGGGCTCGATCCGTTCAAGGCGGCAACGAATGCGGTGCGGCGCTCGACGGCGCGAGAGCCGCATGTTGCATGACACCTCGCCCTCTGCTACTCACTCCCTCTTCCAGGGGGCGGGGGAGTCGGTTACCTGCAATCGCTGGAGCAATCGCCTTCAAACATCATGAAGTTCATCCACACCCCCCAGGACCCCTGGCGCACCGTCCACGGCGACGACGGCCCGATGGTCACCATCACGCCGATGCCCAATCGGCTGCTCGGCTGGCTGCAATGGAGCAGCGTGCGCCACCACTGGCCGCAGGGCATGTCGGTCGGCGTGATTCTGGGCAACGACCAGGATGTGCGCGACATCGAGGCCGACCTGCCGCGCCTCGGCCTGATCGCCTTGCAGTTCCCGAAGTGGGTCGACGGCCGGGCTTACAGCCAGGCGCACCTGCTGCGTTCGCGCCACCAGTTCAGGGGCGAAATCCGCGCGATCGGCGAGGTGCTGGTCGACATGCTGCCGCTGCTGCAACGCACCGGCTTCGACACGGTGGTGCTGCGCGCCGACCAGTCGCGCGATGCGGCCGAACGCGCGCTGACCTTCTTCCCCGGCTTCTACCAAGGCGACGTGCAGGAGCACCGACCGCGCTTTGCGCGCCCCGCATCCGAATTGGAATCGGGCGACCGCTTCGTCGATGTGGGTGCGTCCATATGAGTGCGATCAGGCTGTATGCCCGCAAGACAGCAGGCTTCGACGAGCGGCTCGCTCACACCGTCGCGATGCTCAAGGATGCGGCTGCGTCGCACCCGGGAACCATCGTGCAATCGACGAGCCTGGGCGTCGAGGACATGGTGCTGACCGACCTGATCGGACGCCACGGTTTGGGCATCGCCGTGGCCACACTCGACACGGGCATGCTGCACGCCGAAACGCTGGCGCTCATCCCGCGTATCCAGCAGCGCTACGGCGTCGCCGTCGAGGTGTTCAAACCGATGGCCGAATCGGTGGTGCATTTCATCAGCACGAATGGCAACGACGCGATGTACCGCAGCCTCGAACTGCGCCAGGCCTGCTGCGGCATCCGCAAGATGGAGCCGCTGGCCCGCATGCTGGTCGGCCGCAGCGCCTGGGTCACCGGACTGCGCCGCGAGCAATCGAGCACCCGCGCGGTCGTGCCGTTCGACGAGATCGACGGCAACAACCGCACCAAGTTCAACCCGCTGGCCGACTGGACCTGGCACGACGTGTGGCACTACGTCGCGGCGAACGACGTGCCCTACAACACGCTGCACGACGAGTTCATGCCCAGCATCGGCTGCGCGC
>JANMTL010000117.1:0-15949 GCA_031390425.1 Rhizobacter sp. | reverse complement strand
GCGCGCAGGCATCGGCGAGTTGCGCCTGCCCGAGAACGAGCCGGGCAGCTCGATCATGCCGGGCAAGGTGAACCCGACCCAGGTCGAAGCGCTGACGATGGTGTGCGCGCAGGTGATGGGTCATGACGCGGCGATCGGCTTCGCGGCCAGCCAGGGTCAGTTCGAGCTGAACGTCTACAAGCCGCTGATCGCGCTGAACACGCTCGACAGCCTGCGCCTGCTGACCGACGCGATGCACAGCTTCGACCGCCACTGCGTGGCCGGTCTCGCGGTCGACTCCGCGCGCGTCGAGCAGTTGCTGCAGGGCTCGCTGATGCTGGTCACCGCGCTGGCGCCGCACATCGGCTACGACCGTGCGGCGCAGATCGCCAAGTGCGCCCACGACCACGGCACCAGCTTGCGCGATGCCGCGCTGGCGCTCGGTGCGGTGAGCGCCGAGCAGTTCGATGCCTGGGTCGACCCGCGTCGGATGCTGGGGGCATGACTCCGGTGAAAGTTTGCCCGCTGTGTTCGCCAGCGCACCGAATTCCGCCGCGCATGCGCCTACCCTGCGAAGGCGTGGCTGGTGGAATCACGGTTTGCCCTTCGGGGCTTGCCTGTTGGTTGAGCCAGCCATCCCCGTTGCTTCACCGAAAAAGGACTGCCTCATGAACCACGCCATGCTGACCGCTGCACTGCTGATCGCCGCCGGCCTGACCGCCTGTGACAAACCCACCGTCGTGAACGTGCCGCCGCCGTCGGCGGGGGTGCCGGGACCGGCCGGTCCGACCGGCGCCACCGGCGCAACGGGCAATCAGGGCATGGAGGGCAACAAGGGCACGCCCGGTGCGTCCGGCGACAACTCCACCGTCATCGTGGTGCCGCCGCCAGCGTCAGCGCCTGCGAATTGACCCCGATCGCCTGCCTCGGTACGCCGCGCGGCGTGAGGAGATGCAACCGATGCGCCTGACCGCCCTGGCGCCGATCGCCCTTGCGCTGGTGCTTGCCGCCTGCGGCGATGTCGCGAAGCTGCCGATGTCTGCGGGCATCGGCCAAAAGCCCGTGCTTCCAGCACCGCAGTCGACCTGGATTCCGACGGTCAACATCGCACCCGCCAAAGGCTGGCCGGCCGGTGCGACGCCGCAGGCAGCGCCGGGCACGCAGGTGACGGCGTTCGCCCGCGATCTCGACCATCCGCGCTGGCTGCTGGTGCTGCCCAACGGCGACGTGCTGGTCGCCGAGACCAACGTGCCGCCGAAACCCGACGACGGCAAAGGCATCAAGGGCTGGGCGATGCGTTTGGTGATGAAGCGTGCCGGCGCGGCGGTGCCGAGCGCCAACCGCATCACGCTGCTGCGCGACACCGACGGCGACGGCATCGCCGATCTGCGCTCGGCGCTGCTCGAAGGCTTGCGTTCGCCGTTCGGCATGGCACTGGTCGGCAACGTTCTGTACGTTGCCAACTCGGATGCGGTGGTCAAGTTTCCGTACACCACCGGCGACACCCGCATCACCGTGGGCGCGACCCATGTCGTCGAGTTGCCCGCCGGTGCGATCAACCACCACTGGACCAAGAACCTGATCGCCAGCGCCGACGGCAGCAAGCTCTACGCAACCGTCGGCTCGAACAGCAACGTGGCTGAACGCGGCCTCGATGCCGAGGCGCAGCGCGCGGCGATCTGGGAGATCGACGTGAAGGACGGCGCACACCGGATTTACGCGTCGGGCCTGCGCAACCCGAACGGCATGGCCTGGTCTGGCGAACGCAGCGACGGCAGCACCGCGCCGACGCTGTGGGTGGTGGTGAACGAGCGCGACGAGATCGGCAGTGACCTGGTGCCCGACTACCTGACCTCGGTGCGCGACGGTGCCTTCTACGGCTGGCCGTACAGCTACTACGGGCAGAACGTCGATATTCGCGCTCAGCCGCCGCAGCCGGAGCTGGTGTCGCGTGCGGTCTCTCCCGACTACGCGCTGGGCCCGCACACCGCGTCGCTGGGGCTGGCGTCGTCGGTCGGCACCAGCCTGCCCGCGCCGTTCGCGCAGGGCATGTTCATCGGCCAGCACGGCTCATGGAACCGCCGTCCGCACAGCGGCTACCAAGTGATCTTCGTCCCGTTCGACGGCGACAAACCGTCGGGCGCGGCGCCGGTGGAGGTGTTGACCGGCTTCCTCAGCGCCAGCGGCGACGCCTATGGCCGACCGGTCGGCGTCGCGCTCGACAAGCAAGGCGCGTTGCTGGTGGCCGACGACGTCGGCAACGTCGTCTGGCGCGTGACTGCCAAGCCCTGAATCATCGGCTGTGTGCGCTGCCGCACAGACGGTGCGGCAGCGACCCGGCTCAATGCGCATCGCCCTATCCACCCACGCAAGTGCAGTCGGAACGCAGACGATGTCGAATCCTGAGGAGCTTGCAACGCCGCCCGGGGCGCACCCCACCCATGTCTTTCACGGCAGGCCTGCCGTGCCGAACGGCGCCGACCATGCCAGCCCATCCGTGCATCCGTTGCTGCCGCATTTTTCGGCGGATTTGAGTGTCGGCGACTGGGACATGCTGTTCGATGCCGTCAAGGACCGCATCCGATCGATCGTCGGAGAGCAGCCGTTGCTGTCGTACGAGCTCCCGGCACACGACATCGCCCTGCGCGTTCGGGCCAGCGTGCTGGAGTGCGTGGCAGCGCTCGACCAGTTGCACACGATGTTGATGCAGGAGCGCGCCCGCCGCCGCCAACTCCAAACCGAGGTCTGTGAGGTGCGCGTCGCGTTGGCGCAAACCCTCGGCGAACTCGTCGGCACGCAGGCCGGTGAACGGCAGGCTCTGCATCAGGCGCAGCACGACGCCTTGACTGCGCTGCCGAACCGCAGGTTCTTTTTCGATCGACTTGAACACGAACTTACGCGGATCGCACCGGTGGTGCCGACGTTGGCGGTGCTCTACCTCGATCTCGACGGCCTCAAGCAGATCAACGACAGCCACGGCCAGGATGCGGGCGACGAACTGCTGAAGATCGTCGCAGCGCGGCTCGCCGGTGCGGTTCGCGCCGACGACACGGTCAGTCGTCTCGGTGGCGATGAGTTCGCGTGCCTGTTGGTCAACCCGCCGAGCCGCGAACAACTCGGCCATCTGGCCGGCAAGCTGATCGATTCGGTGTCGGCCCCGCTGATCATGGGCTCCCTCAAGGTCACGGTGCGGCCCAGCATCGGCATTGCGGTGTCGCCGGTCGACGGCTCGACGGTCGAAGCGCTGCTTCGAAGCGCCGACGCCGCGATGTACAGCGCCAAACGACAGCGCACCGGTCACGCTTTCGTCGATGGCCGCACGCCTTCGTAGGACATCGGCTACGGCCTGCGGCGATGGGTTCCGGCACCGTGCGCGGGCGCCCGAATGCACAGTGCGTTCATCACATCGTCGTGACGCACCGAAGGATTCTCATGAACACCCTCTTCAACCTCAAAGCTTCACTGGTGGTCGCCGCGGTGCTGGCGTTGCCCCTGGCCCAGGCCGCCACGATGGAGAAGGCCGACTACAAGGCATCCAAGACTCGCATCAGTGCCGACTACAAGGCCGACAAGGCGGCCTGCGGATCGTTGGCCGGAAATGCCAAGGACGTTTGTCAGGAAACAGCGGAGGGCAAAGAAAAAGTCGCTTTGGCCGAGCTCGAATACAGCTACACCGGCAAGCCTGCCGACCACACCAAGGCGATGAAGGTGAAGGCCGACGCCGCCTATGAAGTGGCCAAGGAGAAATGCGACGACCTGGCCGGTAACCCCAAGGACGTTTGCATCACGGAAGCCAAGGCGGTCCAGGCCAAGGCATTGGCCGACGCCAAGCTGGACCAGAAGGTCGGCGAGGCCCGCACCGATGCCACCACCGACAAGCGCGACGCCGACTACAAGGTGGCGGCAGAAAAATGCGACGCCTTGGCGGGTGACGCCAAGTCCAGTTGCATGGCGAACGCGAAAGCTCGATTCGGCAAGAGTTGAGCCGACGCAGCGTTCTATCGCAGCGGCGCATCCAAGCGTCGCATCGAAACGTCGCGTCAAAGCGGCCAGAAGTGTCAGTTTAGATTGACACATCTGGCCGTAAATGCGAATTGACAGTTGGTAGTCACCTCGTTAGTGTCGAGTCTGCTGTGCGCATGCCGATGAATTGCCCATCGTGTTCGTGCAGCACCCCCGTGCTGGTTCAGCGCGGGAATGCTCAACACCAATCGAGGAGAAACCTTATGGCAGATGATCCCAACAGAGTCTGGCCTTCGGGCTTGACGACGCCTGAAGCCGAAGAATTGCAACGTGGCCTGGTCGAAGGCACGCGCGTCTTTTTCTTCATCGCCATCCTGGCACACGTGCTCGCGTACGCCTATTCACCGTGGCTTCATTGAGAAGGACCCAGCATGAACCAAGGAAAAGTTTGGCGCGTGGTTAACCCCACCGTGGGCGTACCCATCTTTCTGGGCTCTGTTGTCATCGCCTCGCTGGTCGTTCACGGCGGCTTGATGATCAACACCGACTGGTTCGGTTCGTACTGGAACGGTGGCCTCAAGGCAGCCGCCGCAGCGAAAGCGGCTGCCGTCAAGGCACCGGACACGCTGATGTCGCAGGCTCCGCCAGCGCAGAAGTAACGACGTTTGACTTCTGCAGTGCCGTGACAGGCCGGGATGCATCATCCCGGCCTTTTTTTTGACTGAGTCGCACGATGAATCGCCTTAACCGAGGAGTGATGCGAGCCTGGGCCTCCCTGGGGACTCGTTTCCTGCCTTTCGCCGATGCGGCAACGCCGGACCTGCCGCTGTCGAAGCTGCTGCGGCTGTCGCTGTTCCAGGTCTCGGTCGGCATGGCGCTGGTGCTTTTGGTCGGCACCCTCAACCGCGTGATGATCGTCGAGCTCGGCGTGCCTGCATCGCTGGTCGCGATCATGATTTCGCTGCCACTGCTTTTCGCGCCGTTCCGCGCGCTGATCGGCTTTCGCTCCGATACCTACGTCTCTGCGCTCGGCTGGAAGCGGGTGCCTTACCTCTGGAAGGGCACGATGCTGCAGTTCGGCGGGCTGGCGATGATGCCGTTCGCCTTGCTGGTGCTGTCGGGCGGCGGCAATTCCCAGCAGTACCCGGCCTGGTTCGGACAACTGGGGGCGGGGCTGGCTTTTCTGCTGGTCGGTGCCGGGCTGCACATCACGCAGACCGTCGGTCTCGCACTGGCCACCGATCTGGCGCCGGCCGAATCGCAACCGAAGGTCGTCGGCCTGATGTACGTGATGCTGTTGCTGGGCATGATCGCCAGCTCGCTGCTGTTCGGCTTCTTGCTGGCCGACTTCACGCCGGCCAAGCTGATCCAGGTGATCCAGGGTTCGGCGCTGGCAACCATCGTGCTGAACATCGCTGCGATGTGGAAGCAGGAGACCCGCAGCCCTGCGCGCACCTCGGCGAGCGTCAAGCACCCGAGCTTCCGCGACTCGTGGGACAGCTTCAGCCAGGGCGGCCATGCGATGCGGCGGCTGGTCGCGGTCGGCATCGGCACGATGGCCTTCAGCATGAACGACGTCCTGCTTGAACCGTATGGCGGACAAGTGCTGCAACTCAGCGTCGGCGCCACCACCAAGCTGACCGCCACGATGGCGGTGGGCGGCCTGCTGGGATTCGGTCTCGCGTCGCGCGTGCTGGGTCGCGGCGCCGATCCGTTCCGAATGGCTGGGTACGGCGCGCTGGTCGGGATGCCGGCGTTCCTGGCAGTCATCTTTTCGGCGTCGCTCGATTCGCCGGTGCTGTTCGCGTTCGGGACGATGCTGATCGGTTTTGGCGCCGGGCTGTTCGGTCACGGCACCCTGACCGCTACGATGAACCTCGCGCCGAAGCACCAGACCGGGTTGGCACTCGGCGCCTGGGGCGCGGTTCAGGCGTCGGCCGCAGGCCTGGCGATCGCGATGGGCGGCATCATCCGTGACGTGGTCGCCGGGCTGGCGGCCCGGGATCACTTTTCCCCGGCGCTCAACGGCCCGGCGACCGGCTACATCGCCGTCTACGGCATCGAGATGGCGATGCTGGTCGCCACCGTGATCGCGCTGGTGCCGCTGATGCGGCGCGACAAGCAAGCCGCGCTGGCCCGCTGATCCGCCGACATCACGCCACCCCGGCGGCCTGCTGGGCCCGCATCTTGGCGCTGACGTAGGCGCCGTGCGGCACGTGCAGCAGGTCACTGAGCCTGCGCATTACATGGTTTTCGTGCGCAGTGAGGATGCCGTCGGCGTAGGCGACTCGCCACATTTGCTCGACCAGGCCGATCTTCTGCGCCATGTCGAACGCGTCGTTGACCTTCGAGGTGAACTGGAAATAGTCGGTCGCACCGTGCGCCGCCTGATGAGCGAGTTCGAGCAAACGCGCGCTTTCGTCGTCTGACAGCGCGAACCGCGCTTGCAACGCAGACAGCACCGCGTCGCGCTCGCCCGGCGAGAGGTCGGCGTCCGATCGCATCACCTCGACCAACAGCACCGCAGCGGCCAGCCGCAGCGCGTGCTCGGCGCGCTCGGGCGGTTCCCCGGCTTTGGGCGGCATCACCGCATCGAACAGGTCTTTCAGGGTTTGCAGCATCGGGGTGTCGGGTTGCGTGGGTGGAGGCCGTGGAATGTACCGAAGCAGCTCGACGCATCGCACCGACGTGGCACTGCTGCTCACGGCCCGCTGCAGGCGTCGGCGTCGCAGCGGCCGGAACCACCGTCGGGAAATTGACCCTTACCATCCGGCGAGACCACAGAAGAAAATCACCCCATGAAGACACACGATCCCCTTTTCCTGCTCCGATGGTCCGCCGCGCTGTGCGGCGCGGTCGCACTGCTCGGTGCCTCGGCGCAGGCCGCACCGAGCGGTCGGGCTTACGTGTCGAACCAGGCCGGCAATGTGTCGGTCATCGATCTCGCCACGCTCGAAGTCGCGGCCGAAATCGACGCCTACGGCAAGGAGCCGCGCGGCATCGGCGTCACTGCCGACGGCAAGTGGCTGATCACCGCCAACCGCGGCGATGCGAACATTTCGGTGATCGACCGCGTCACCGGCAAGCTGGTGAAGAACATCGCGATCGGCAAGAACCCGGAGTTCGTGCGCACCCGCGGCCACCTGGCTTTCGTGTCGTTCGAGCCGGCGTCGGTCGGTGGGCCGCCACCGAAGGTCGGCTCGCCCGAAGAAAAGGCGATGCAGGAGAAGAAGGACGATGACGACGCCGGCCCGGCCTATGTCGCCGTGGTCGATTTGAAGGCCGGCAAGGTGCTGCGTCGCATCCAGGGCGGGCTGGAAACCGAAGGCATCGAGTTTTCGGCCGACGGCAAGCACATCCTGGTGACCAACGAGGAGGATGACAACGTCACCGTCCACCACATCGCCAGCGGCAAGAAGGTCAAAACCATCGACATGAAGCCGTACGGCGACCGCCCGCGCGGCATCAAGCGCGCACCGGACGGCAAATCGTATGTGGCCACCATCGAGCATGGCAACACGCTGGTCGTGCTCGACACGAAGTACCGGGTCGTCAAGTCGGTGCCGACCGGCGACACGCCCTACGGCCTGGCCTTCGATCGCAGCGGCGAGCGGCTGTTCGTCGCCAACTCGAAAAGCAAGAACCTGCAGGTCTACGACGCCAAGACCTACGAGACCCTCAAGACCATTCCGACCGGCGACCGCTGCTGGCATTTCAGCTTCACGCCAGACGACCGCCAAATCCTGGTCGCCTGTGGCCGCTCGAACGAAGTGGTAGTGATCGACGCGACCACGCTCGACGTCGTCAAGCGCATCGATGACAAAAAGCTGCCGTGGGGCCTGGTCACGTATCCGAAGGCGTTCGGCAGCCTCGACCAGCCCGAGTGAGGCAGGGTAATCTCGGGGCACTCCAAAACCTAAGGTTGCCGATGACCGCCGCGCGCATGGATCGACCCGCCCGCGCCCGCACGCCGCCAGCCGTGCCCGGCGCCCCCGAAGAAACCATCCTCGTGCTGCAAGGCGGCGGGGCGCTGGGGGCGTACCAGGGCGGCGTGTTCGAGGTCTTGAGCGCGGTGCGCCAGCCGCCCACCTGGGTCGCGGGCATCTCGATCGGTGCGATCAACGCGGCGCTGATCGCGGGCAACCCGGCCGGCTCGCGCCTCGACCGGCTGCGTGAATTCTGGAACCTGGTCAGCTCGGCGCTGCCGATTCCGTTGACCGCTTGCAGCGGCAGCGAGCGCGAGGCGTTCAACGAATCGAGCGCGTCCCACGGCGCGCTGTTCGGCGTGCCGGGGTTTTTCAAGCCGCGTTTTCCGCCGGCGCCGTTTCAGCCGCGCGGCACCGCAGGCGCCACCAGTTACTACGACACCGCCCCGCTGGCCGAGACGCTGAACCGGCTGGTCGATTTCAAGCGCATCAATGACGGCGCGATGCGCTTGTCGGTGGGCGCGGTGAACGTGCGTACCGGCAACTTCGAGTACTTCGATTCGGCACGGCGGCGCATCGATGCGCGCCACATCATGGCCAGTGGTGCGTTGCCGCCGGGCTTCGCGCCGGTCGAGATCGACGGCGAGCACTACTGGGACGGCGGGCTGCTGTCGAACACCCCGCTGCAATACGTGCTCGACCAACCCGGCACGCAGCGGCGCACGGTGTTTCAGGTCGATCTGTTTGCCGCGACCGGTGACCTGCCCGCCACGCTGGCCGAAGCCACCGAGCGCGAAAACGACATTCGTTTTTCGAGCCGCACCCGGCTCAACACGACCAACGAACTCGACCGCCAGGTCATCGCACAAGCCGCGCAGCGCCTGTTGGCCCGGTTGCCTGCGTCGTGGCGCAACGACCCCGACGTGCTGGCGCTGTCGCGCGTGCGCTGCGAGACGGCGGTCGATGTGGTGCAACTGATCTACCGCAGCAAGCACTACGAAAGCCAGTCGAAGGCCTACGAGTTCTCGCGGCTGTCGATGCGCGAACACTGGGAAGCCGGCCGCGCCGACATGACCACCACCTGGCAAGACCCGCGCTGGTCCGAACGCACGCGCAGCGACTATGGCGTGCGGGTGTTCGACCTCACACGCGACACGGCGGCCGCCCCTCGGGCCGCCCATCCAACATCGACATCAACGGAAAACCGCCCATGAAGCTCCAAGACAAGGTCTGCATCGTCACCGGCGCCGCCAGCGGCATCGGCAGGGAAATCGCCATCGTGTTTGCGCGCGAAGGCGGCAAGGTCGTCATCGCCGACATGAACTTGGTCGCTGCGCAGGCGGCCGCCGACCAGATCACGCAATCCGGCGGCACCGCGATGGCGGTCGCGATGGACGTGACCAGCGAAGAACAGGTGAACAGCGCCGTCGCTGCGGTGGTGGCGGCTTATGGCGGCGTCGATGTGCTGATCAGCAACGCGGGCGTGCAGATCGTTCACCCGGTCGAAGACTTCCCGTTCGCCGACTGGAAGAAGATGCTGGCGATCCATCTCGACGGCGCCTTCTTGACCACCAAGGCCTGCGTGCCGCACATGAAAGCCTCGGGCAAGGGCGGCAGCATCATCTACATGGGCTCGGTGCATTCGAAAGAAGCGTCGGTGCTGAAGTCGGCCTACGTGACCGCTAAGCACGGACTGATGGGCCTGTGCAAGACGGTGGCCAAGGAAGGCGGCAAGCACGGCATCCGCGCCAACGTGATCTGTCCCGGCTTCGTGCGCACGCCGCTGGTCGACAAGCAGATTCCCGAGCAGGCCAAGGCGCTCGGCATCAGCGAAGGCGACGTGGTCAAGAAGGTGATGCTGAAGGAAACCGTCGACGGCGAATTCACCAGCGTGCAGGACGTGGCCGATGTGGCGCTGCTGTTCGCCGGCTTCGGCTCGAACGCGCTGACTGGCCAGTCGCTGGTGGTCAGCCACGGCTGGTTCATGCAGTAACGCGTCTAGACGCTGCCCACCATCACCGAGCGCGGTTTGAATGGCAACGTGATCACGTTGTCTTGCGGCGCGCGCGATGTGATCCAGCGGGTCAGCGCATCGGTCTCCAGCGGCTTGCTGTACAGATAGCCCTGGCCGCGGTCGCAGCCCAGCGAGGCGATCAGATCGGCCTGGCCGGTCGTCTCGATGCCCTCGGCCACGGTGGACATGCGCAGCGTGCGGGCCACGCGCACCGTGGCTTCGATCAGCGCGCGGTGGTATTCGCTGCGTTCGGCTTCGACGATGAACGAGCGGTCGATCTTGACGGTGTCCACTGGCAATTGATGCAGGCAAGCGAGCGAGGAGTAGCCGGTGCCGAAGTCATCGAGCGCCAGCTTCACACCGAGCGCCTTCAAGTCGCGAAGCCGTCCCTGCACCAGCGGGTCTTGCGCGGCCAGGCTTTCGGTGACTTCGAGCTGCAGCGCCGCCGCTGGCATCGAGCACGCCTGCAGCGTCTGCTCGACCTGCTCCACCAGATCGAACTGACGCAGTTGCGCCACCGACAGGTTGACTGCCAGCAGCGTCGGCGCCTGGTCGCCGAGGTCGAGCCGCCAGCGCATGAACTGGCGGCAAGCGGTCTGCAGCACGAACTGGCCGAGCGCGCCGATCAGCCCCGATTCTTCGGCCACCGTGATGAACTGCACCGGCGGCACGATGCCGCGCACCGGGTGCCGCCAGCGCACCAGCGCCTCGACGCCGAAGGCACCCCGTTCGCACAGCGGATCGTCGAGTGAGACGACCGGCTGGTAGACGACGAACAGCTCGTCGCGCTCCAGCGCCAGCCGCAGGTCGGCCTCGACAGTTGCGCGGCGGCTGACTTGTTCGTGCATGTGCGGCTCGAACATCACCCAGCGCCCGCGTCCGTTTTGCTTGCCTTCGTACATCGCGGTGTCGGCATCGCGCAGCAGGCTGTCGGCATTCTCGAAAGGTCGCTCCGAAGTGACCACACCGATGCTGGCGCTCGAGTGCACGCGGTGGCCGTTCACCTCGTAGGGCCGCGCCAGCACCTGCAACAGGCGATCCGCCACCGCACTGGCATCGGCTTCGACAGGGTGCTGCAAGCCTTCGAGCAAGACCACGAATTCATCGCCGCCCAGACGCGCCGCCGTGTGTTCGGCGCCGACACGGCCGACCGCGTCGCCAGGGCGGAGTGTGCCTTGCAGGCGTGCCGCGATCTGCCGCAGCAATTCGTCACCGGCGGCGTGGCCGAGGGTGTCGTTGACCTGCTTGAAGCGGTCGAAATCGAGGAACAACAATGCAAAGTGGCGTTGAGGATCGGCATGCCAATGGCCGATGGTCTCTTGCAGCCGCCGCACCAGCGCCGCTCGATTGGGCAGCCCGGTCAGCGAATCCGTCGTGGCACTCAACTGCAACTGCTGCTCCTGGCGCTTGCGCTCGCTGATGTCGATTTGCACCCCGACCATGCGGCGCATCTTGCCCGCGTGGTCTTGCTCGACCACCGCGCCCACGATGTGCACCCACACCCAATGGCCCGCGCGATGGCGCACCCGCACCTCGCATCGGTAAGGCGTTCTCGGGTCTTCCAGATGGGCACCCAGCACCGCCTGAAAGTGCGGCCGGTCTTCCGAGTGAATGCGATCGCGCCAGGTCGACAGCAGCGGTTTGAACTCTTCGACCGAGTAACCCAGCATGCCGCAACTGGCGGCGTTCCACTGGCGATCGTCGTTGTCGACGTGCCACTGCCAGGTGCCGATGTCGGCGGCCTTCAACGCGAGATGCAGCAGGATGCGCTGGTTGCGTTGCTCGGTCACATCGATGAAGCAGGCCACCGCACCGGTCACTTCGCCTGCGGTGTCGCGCAGCGGGTCGCTGTTGATGAACAGCCAGCGCTGCTCGCCCTGCGGCGTCAGCAGGCCCATGCTGTCGGCGCGCACGCTGACGCCGTCGCGCAGCGAGCGCGCGATCGCGTAATCCTCGCCCGGATACGGGCTCAGGTCCTCACGCACGGTGCGCCAGCGGTCGTCGACCGACAGGCGGCCCAGCAGTTGCTCGCGCGTCAGGCCCAGCACCTGTTCGGCGGCGCGGTTGGCGTCGACGATGGCGCCCGACGCGTCTTGCTCGACGACACCGGCCGGTAGCGCGTCGAACAGCGTGCGCAGCCGCTCTCGCTGCATCACCTGGGCCGTGATGTCGGCTTCGACCGCAATGAATCCACTCAACGTGCCGTGTGCGTCGTGCAGCGGCTGGATGTCGATGTCCAGCCAGCAGTCGCGGCCGTCGTGGCTGCGGCTGAGCAGCTCCGCGCGCACGCCCTGTCCGGCATTCATGGCCAGACGCATTCGCAGCAGGGTGGCCTGATCGGTGGTGGGCGATTGCAGCAGTTCGGCCGGGTTGCGCCCCATCGCCTCGTCCAGCGAGTGGCCGCTGAAGCGCGTGAACGCTGGGTTGACCCAGACAACGCGGCGCGCGACGTCGGTGACGATCACCAGGTTGTGCGTGTGCTCGGCGACCAGCGCCAGGCGTTCGAGCTGCGCCGCCTGCCCGGCCAGACGCTGGTGCTGTCGGCGCACGAAACGCGCTGCCGGTTCGACCACCCCCAGCGCCAGCGCGATCAGCAAGGCCGTGCCGAAGGCGGCAAAGAAGGCGAGGCGTTGCATCGCCGCGGTGGCTTTGGCATCGGCGTGGCGTTGGATCTCGGCGACCAGCGTTTGCGCGGCTCGCAGCGCCGTGTCGGCTTCGATTCGCAACGGCACGGTGGTGAGGACCACGTTCGGCGCCGTGGCACCGGCGTCCGCCATGCGGGCCCATCCGTGCGCCAGACTCCACAGCCGTTCGCATGCCTGCTGCCACTGCCGCACCGCTTGCGTCAGCGGGGCGGGCAGTGCGGCAGCCTGCTGGGTGTCGCGCAGGCCCAGCAGATGCTCGATGCGCGCGGCTTCGCGCTGGGCGCGGTCGAGCGTCAGTTGAAAGTCGTGGTTGTTGTCCGTCGTACGCTGAATGGCCAGCAGCGCCACCCGCTGGGACAACATGCGCTGTGCGCCCGCCAGGTTGATCAATTCGGCGTCGGTGCTGCGCTGGCGCTCGCCTCGCCACGCCGTCCAGCCGGCAGCGGCCAGCACCAGGGCAATGACGAGCAGTGCACCGTGCATGGCCCAGCGCAAGCGGCGATCCGGCAGCAGCGTGCGATCCAGCGCGGCGGCAGCTGGAAATTCCGAGGGGGAAGCGCCTGCGGTGGATCCCTGATTCATCGTGTGCTCACAACAGGCAAGGTGTCATGAGGACGTCATCGGCTCGGCTGCCGCGAACTTGAAGCGGGTTGCAGCGACCGGCGAACGCGGACGCGGGTCGAGGGGGTCAGAGTCTGCGCGCGATGCGCACCGCCGTTGCCGAGCCGTGGCCCACCACGGCGCACCAGGCGCGCAGCCAGCGGCCGGGCGGCGTCGCTTGCAGCGACTGCGCTTCGTCGCGGTGCTCGCATTCATCGGCCTGCCATTCGAGCAACAGCGCCCGCAGCGCGGCGTGAGTCGGCCGCTCGGCGAGGCGATCGATCTGCTGCTGGTAATGCCGGTCGACGAAGGTCTCGACCGCAGCGATCGTGGCGTACACCGCGCGCGGGCCGAACATCGCGGGCAGCGCACCGGTCAGGAAACCGGCGACGCGCCACGGCACCAGCAGCCGACTGCGCTGCGCAGGCGGCAGCAACTCGGCGACGAGGTCGAGGTGGCGCTGCTCGGTCGCGCGGTGGCGGCGCGCGAACTCGCGTACGCCGGCGTCCCGCGCGAGCGCCAGCACGCCGCGATAGATCCAGACCGCACCGGTTTCACCCGCGTGGTCGGAGCGCAACTCGCCGACCAGATCGGCGGGAATCGAGATCGGATCGGTCGACGCTGCTGCCCGCGCCAGTGCCGTTGCCGACATTGCCGACGTGATCTCGGCCGGCTCGAATGCCACCGCGATGCGCTGCAGCACCGGCCGCAGGCGCAAGAAGCCGCGATAGCTCAGCTCCATCAAGGCGGTGACGCCTGGCAGCGCGGCGCAGCGGGCGAGCCAGCGCCATCCCGGCAGCGCGGACCACAGCGCGATGAAGGCCGCTGCGCCGCTCAGCACCTCGCCGTCGCCGCGCTGCACATGAAAGCGCGCCAGGTACGCAGCCCGGTCGCCACCCGGCGGCAGCGCGGTCGTCGCCTCGCTGACGTCGCGCCAGTGCAGCGGCTGGTGGGGCGTGAGCCCCCGGTACACCGCGACTTCGCGTCGGCACAGCGGGCAGGCACCGTCGTAAAGCACGGTCAACGACGAGCAGGCGTTGTTTGAGTCGATGGTTTGCATCGCGGCGATGTTGCCCGTGGCGCCGGGCTGCCGCCGGGCGCTCGCCGATGCACCCTGTCGTCGAACGGCTTTGCGCTTGACGCCGCTGCGTCGGTCTGTCCAGTGCACGCGCTACTTCAAGAAAGCGCGCACCGGCCCGATCGACTGTGCCGCCGCTTCTTCGTGCAGTAGGTGGCCGACGCCGGGCAGCGACAGCAGCGTGGCGTTCGGGATCGCCTTCAGATACTCGGCTGAATTCGCCACCGGGATCATCGCGTCGGCCTCGCCCCACAGCAGCAGCGTCGGCGCGCGGATGCTGCGCAGCAGCGGCAAGGGATCGACCAACGTGGTCTGCTGCATCCGTGCGATCAACGCATCGCGGCTGCCCGGCGCCAGCATCAGGTCGTGATAGCGCGTGGTCAGTGCATCGGTCAGCAACGACGGGTCGGCATAGGCCGGTGCCAGGCTCATGCGCAGCAGCGGCTTGGGCAGCACGTAGCGCATCAGCTTGACTGTGGCCGGCACCTCGGGCGCCTGCCCGTATTCGAAACCCGGGCTCGCAAAACCGTCGGGCGCCACCAGCACCAGCTTGTCGACGCGCTCGGGGTGGCGCGCCGCGAACGTCCAGGCGATGCGCCCGCCGATCGAGTGACCGACCACGCTGGCCCGCGCGATGCCGCGCTGCTCCATCAGCGCGATCAGCAACTGCAGGCTGCGCGCATCGGTGTAGTCGCCGCTCGGGTCGGGCATGCTCAGGCCGCTGCCGGGCAGGTCGAATCGGATCACGCGGTGATCTACCGCCAGCACCAGCGCCCACGGCTCCCAGGTGTGCAAGCTGCCGCCGAAACCGTGGATCAGGATCACCGCCGGTGCGCCTTTCGGGCCGCTGTCACGCACATGCAGCCGCACGCCCGACACCTCGACGAGGTCGGTCGGCGCGGCCAGGTAGGCGGCTTCCAGCGACGCGCGTTCCTTGTCCGGCGTCCACAACAGAAAAGCGATCAGCAAAACGATCAGCATGAGGGAGAGGATCAAGACAGGGGACTTCAAATGCGCTTTCCAATCAGCGGGCGTCATACCCGGCCGGTATCGATTCGATGCGGCCTGGTATTGGACAGCACGGCCTGTGCTGCCTATCTTCGCGGGTCATTTGCGGGCCCTGCGTGGGCCAACGCGCGATCGAAAACCGACGGAGTCACCTCGACCATGCAAGCCCCCAGCCCACCCCCGCCCAGTCCCTACCTGCTGAACGCTTGGTACGTCGCCGCGCTGGCCAGCGAGGTCGGGCCCGAGGCCTTGTTCCATCGCAAACTGCTCGACCTGTCGGTGCTGATCTACCGCAAGCACGGCGGCCAGCCGGTGGCGCTGGCCGACCGCTGCCCGCACCGCTTCGCGCCGTTGCACCTCGGCAAGCGGGTCGGCGACGACGTGGTGTGCGGCTACCACGCGCTGCGCTTCGATGGCAGCGGCCGCTGTGTGCACAGTCCGCATGGCGACGGACACATCCCGAAGGCGGCGCAGGTGCGCAGCTTTCCGCTGGTCGAGCGCGACGGCTTCCTGTGGTTCTGGCCCGGCGACGCCAGCCAGGCCGATGCCTCGCGCATCCCAGATTGCAGCCGGCTCGCGCACAGCCCGGCTAGCGCGGTGGCGCATTCGTACATGCACATGAATGCCAACTACGAGGTGGTGGTCGACAACATCATGGACCTGAGCCACATCGACGTCGTGCACGGCGAACTGATCACCACGCGCGGCAAGTTGAGCCCGCTGATCCCGCAGGTGA
>JANMTL010000088.1:0-8292 GCA_031390425.1 Rhizobacter sp. | reverse complement strand
CTACGGGCGCGGCTTCGCCGACATCATCAAGGAAGCCGGCTACGACTTCTACAATATCGACGGCGCGCTGTTCGCACCGGCCGAGGTCTGGGTCAGCAACATCGACAGCGGCAACACCTGGCATGCGGGGACGCTGAACATGCCTCTGCTGCAACAACTCTGGCTGCAAGAAGCGTGATCCCGTGCGTGTCGCCATCCTGACCGACGAGACCGGCTGGCATACGCGTCAGTTGCAGACCGCGCTGCGGGGTCGCGGTGCGGTCGGGCGCTGTGTCGATCTGGCCGATTGCCGCATCGACACCACCGCCGCGTGGCACGGGCTGGCGATTCCCGGCTACGGCCGCGAGCTGCCCGATGCGGCGATCGTGCGCGGCATCGCGGGCGGCACGTTCGAGCAAGTGACCAAGCGCCTGGGCGTGCTGCATGCGCTGCGCGAGCTCGGCGTGCCGGTCTACAACGACGCGCGCGCCATCGAGCGCAGCGTCGACAAATCGATGACCAGCCTGCTGCTGCACGCGGCCGGCATCCCGACGCCGCCGACCTGGGCCACCGAGTCGGCAGCCCAGGCGCAGCGCATCGCGATCCGCGAAGGCGCGGCCGGTCACGCGCTGGTGCTCAAGCCGCTGTTCGGCTCGCAGGGCAAGGGGCTGCAACTGGTCGGCGAGGTCGGTGGCGTGCACCACCCGCTGCCGCCGCTCGACCAAGCCTGCGGCTCGCTCGCCTACTTGCAGCGTTTCGTGCCGCCGGTGTCCGACCCCGGCTTCGATTGGCGCGTGCTGGTCGTCGGCGGTCGTGCCGTCACCGCGATGCGCCGCGTCAGTCGGCACTGGATCCACAACGTCGCGCAGGGTGCGCGCTGCGAGCCGCAGCCGCTGACCACGCCGTTGACCGAGCTGGCCGAGCGCGCGGCGGCTGCGCTCGATCTGGATTACGCGGGCGTGGACATCGTGCCGCTGCGTGTTGAGGACAGCGCCGTCGATGACAGCGGCGCCGACGACATCGCGATGCAGGTGATCGAGGTCAACGGCGTGGCCGCCTGGCACGGCCTGCAACGCGTCACCGACTTCAACATCGCGGCGGCGCTGGTCGATGACCTGCTGGATCGCAAGCACGCCGACGCGGTGGCTCGCCGGGCGGCTGTTTCGTCGGCAGTGCGCAGCGCATGAACACCCGCTCGATCGCCGACCCGGTCGTCCGCGCGCGGGCCGCCTACCAGCGCGCCTGCGAACTCGACATCGCGGTGCGCAAGCCGGGCAACGTCAGCCTCGCGTCGCCCGGCCACGGCATGCAGGCGCAGCAGTTCATCGACAGCGCGCGGGCCTCGGCCGCACCGTTGTTCGCGCCCGGCGCCCGCGTCGGCGAGCGCATCGAACGCGCCGTCGAATCGACTTGGGCGGTGGCCGGCTGCAACACCAACCTCGGCATCGTGCTGCTGTGTGCGCCGGTCGCGGTCGCGGTCGAGCGGTTTGCGCAGGCCACCTCCGCGCTGGCGCTGCAACAGGCCATCGAATCGGTGCTGGCGGATCTCGACGTGGCCGATGCGCAGGCCGCCTATCGCGCCATCGCGAAAGCCAACCCGGGCGGGCTCGGCAACGCACCCCGCGAGGACGTGCGCAGCGTGCCGACCGTCGGTCTGCGGGCGGCGATGGCGCTGGCCGCCGACCGAGACCGGATCGGGCTGCTTTATCGAGACGGGTACGCCGAGTTGTTCGACATCGGCGTCGCGGCACTGGGCCGCGATTTCCACTTGCGCGATGCGGCGGGATTCGCTCAGCCCCGGGTCTGCGGCGTCACGATGCCGACGGCCGGCGTCGTCCGGGCTGTGCAGCGGGCTTTTCTCGCGCTGCTCGGCCACGCGCCCGATTCACACATTGTGCGAAAACGCGGTCCAGCGGTGGCACACACTGTCATGACCACCGCAGCGCACTGGAGCGCAAATCCACGCCCTGCCGACACGGGCTTCGGTTTCGACAGCGACCCGGCGTTCGTCGAATGGGACGAATCCTTGAAAGCCGAGGCGCTGAATCCCGGAACCACCGCCGATTTGACGGTGGCTGCGATGCTGGTGGCGCAGATCACGCAGTCACTGCCGTCCGGATGAGTCGGTGCGGCACGGCAGGCGGGCTCCCGGGTAAGGGCGGGTTTTCCAGTGGCACGGATCGTGATACTGTCATTGACCGGTTGGACACCCAGCCAGTGAGAATTCCCTCATCCCCCCAGACAGGAGCTAGAAAATCATGGCAAAAATCGACCGCTTGATGGTTGGCGAATCGCTCGTCGGCGACGGCAACGAAGTGGCACACATCGACCTGATCATCGGCCCACGCGGCAGCGCCGCCGAATCCGCGTTTGCGAATGCGCTGGTCAACAACAAGGACGGCTTCACGTCGTTGCTGGCCGTCGTTGCACCGAACCTGCTGACCAAGCCGGCCACCGTGATGTTCAACAAGGTCACCATCAAGGGCGCCAAGCAAGCCGTCCAGATGTTCGGACCGGCCCAGCGCGGCGTTGCGATGGCGGTCGCCGATTCGGTCGAAGACGGCACCATTCCGCTGGCCGAAGCCGACAACCTGTTCATCTGCGTCGGTGTCTTCATCCACTGGTTGGCCGAAGACGACAAGAAGATCCAGGACTACAACTACCAAGCCGTTCGCGAGTCGATCAAGCGCGCCGTCACCGGCTCGCCGACCGCAGCCGAAGTGGTGGCCAAGAAGGGCAGCACGCCGCACCCATTCGCTGCACACGTTTAAGTTCTGCGGCCCACCCGGCCGCAAGCTGAAAACAAAAAAGCCGATCGATGATCCGATCGGCTTTTTTATGCGCTTGACATCGGCAAGCGCCTCGCTGCGTCAGTGGCCTCCGGGCACCATGCCTGCGCCGATCAGTCGCAACATCCCTGCGGTGCGCGTGGAGTCGGCAAGCGAGGCCGCCGTCCGCTCGATCACGACGCCGACCGCGCCCACATCGTCGAACTTCCTCGGCTTGACCACCTTGACGCGCACCCACGCCGCGCCGAAGTCGACGATCAGCATCTCGGCGATCGTCTCGGCAAACGATTCGAGCAAGGTCAGCTTGTGCTCGCGGTAGAGCACCTGCAGGCGCTCGCGGACCACGCCGTAGTCGATGGTGTCGGCGATCTGGTCGGTGTCGCAGGCTTTGGAGCGCGGCAGGCCCGCGTGCAGATCGACGACGATGGTCTGCGGACGGTGCAGCTCGGAGTCGTGGATGCCGATCACCGTCTGCCCGGCAAAGCCTTCGATAAAAATCACGTCCATGGTCTGCGCTGCGTCGGCTGCAGCCACAGTGCGGCCGGTGGACGCAGAAGCCGAGGCCGCGCCCTGAGACGACGGAAATGAGGCGTTGGTTCGGGCGATCAAGAGGGTCTCCGGAGCGGGTGTTTTGTCTGTATGAGAACTGCCGCGACAATGCGATATTGACACACCTGCTGCAAGCATCGAGCCACTCATTACAGCTCGGGCTGAAGTGTCATTCGGCGCGCTGAATGGCGTCGACCCGTCACCGACCGACGAGCACAGAAGGTGCTGACAACAACCTTTCGACAGCGCGCAAAAACGCCCGCGTCGAAACGCCCTGGAGCCTTCCATGTCCCTGAGCCTGCAAAACGCAGAGCGGCACGCTGAACGCATTCTCGACGCGCTGCGCCGGGGCGAACCGAGCGCCGCCGCCAACGACCTGGTCACCCGCTCGTGGGGACGCTGTGTCCACGATTACCGACTGCACCCCGACCGGCCGCACGAGCCGACGGTGATTGCCCGCAGTGCGCTGCAAGAGCGGCGCGAGCGCATCGGCGACGTGATCGAGTGCGCCCGCCACGAGATGTCGACGCTGTTCGAGCAGCTCGCCGACGCCGAAGCGGCGGTGGTGCTGACCGACACCGACGGCGTCATCGTGCACATGGTGGCCGCGCCGGCGTTTGCCGCTGACGTGGCGCCGCTGGGGTTGCGCGCTGGCGCGGTCTGGAGTGAAACCGCCGCCGGCACCAACGGCATGGGCACCTGCCTGGCGTCGGCCAGCCCGGTGGCGGTGCAGCGCGAAGATCATTTCTACACGCAGTACACCCAGCTCACCTGCTCGGCGGTGCCGGTGTTCGACCCGTCGGGGGAACTGGCGGCGGTGCTCGACGTGACCAGCCGCTCGACCCTGATGCAGCAGCACCTGCTGGTGTTGCTGGGCATGACCGCGCGGATGATCGAGAACCGCCTGATCGACCAGCGCTTTCCGCTGGCGCACCCGCTGCACTTTCACAGCCGCCCGGAATTCGTCTACACGCTTCACGAGGGCAAGCTGGCGGTGGCCGAAGACGGCCGCATCGTCGCCGCCAACCGCAGCGCGCTGTTCCAGTTGGGCGTGCAGACGGTGGACGACATCCGCTCGCGGCGCCTCGACGATGTGTTCCAGACTTCGCTGGGCGAGTTGCTGCAGCGCAGCGCCTCGTCGTCGTTCCATCCGGTGGTGACGTTCCGGGCCAATGCCTCGAACCGCTTCTTCGCTGTGGCGCGGCGTCCGGCCGGTGGGGCGCCGTTGACTGCCTCGGCACCGTTTTCGTTGGCGTTGGGCGATTTGCCCGGAGCTGCGGTGTCGATGATCACCACGGGCCGCGCTGCGCAGCGCCCGGCTGCAAGCCGGTCGGCTGCTGCGCCGGTCGCCGCCACCTTCAAGGACGCGCGCCTCGCCGCTCATTTGCAGACCGCACGTCGCGTCGTCGCGCGTGGCACGCCGGTGCTGCTGTGCGGCGAGACCGGCTCCGGCAAGGAGGTGTTTGCGCGTGCCATCCACGACGGCAGCCCGCATGCGACAGGCGCCTTCGTCGCGATCAACTGCGCCAGCCTGCCCGAGAGCCTGATCGAGTCCGAGTTGTTCGGCTACCGGGCCGGTGCGTTCACCGGCGCGCAGCGCACCGGCCGGCGCGGCAAGATATTGCAGGCCGATGGCGGCACGCTGTTCCTCGACGAAATCGGCGACATGCCGCTCGAATTGCAGGCGCGGTTGCTGCGCGTGCTCGACGAGCGTCAGGTCACGCCGCTGGGGGGCGAAGAGACGCACGAGGTCGATTTCCAGTTGCTCAGCGCGAGCCACCGCCACCTGCCGACGCTGGTGCGCGAAGGGCGCTTTCGCGAAGACCTGTACTACCGCCTGGCCGGCATTGAACTCGAGTTGCCCGCAATGCGCGACCGCAGCGACAAGCGCGAGCTGATCCGCAGCGTGCTGGCTTGCGAGGCCGGTGCGCAGGCCTCGATCACCCGCGAGGCCGAGCAACTGCTGATGGGCCACCCTTGGCCCGGCAACGTGCGCCAGTTGCGTCACGTGCTGCGCAGTGCCGCAGCGCTGGCCGACGGCGCGCCGATCGGGGCCGAGCACCTGCCTTCGTTGGTGGCGGCTGCACCGGCCGCGTCATCGGGTTCCCCGTCTGGCGTGCGATCGGCAACGGGCGGGGAGGGCGCATCGGTTTTTGTGGATGGGCCGTCGTCGGCCGCGGTCGAGCCCAAGCTCAACCCGATCCAGGCCAACGAGCGGCTGATGCTGACGCAGTTGCTGGAGCAGCACCGCTGGAACCTGAGCAACGTCGCGAAGGCGATCGACGTGAGCCGCAACACGCTGTACCGCAAGCTGCGCAAGCTGCACATCGACATTTCGCATCCGTGAAAGCCTTCGTGAACTGCAACGCCGACCCAGCTCAGTGACGCTTGCCCAAGACCATGGCTCGGTGACGCCGCTCGTTGACGGCGACGCTAGGGGCGACGCCCCAGCGCGCTCCCGCTTCGCGTGGTGCGTCACCGGCTCGGGCCATTTTCTCGACGAGTCGATGGCGATCGCTGCGCGGCTGCCGCAGTGCGACCTGTTCCTGTCGGCGGCGGCCGAAGAGGTGCTGCCGATCTACAAGATGCAGCTCGACGACTTGAAGGCCGGATTCCGCGTCTTCCGCGACAAGACCGCGAGCGCGGTGCCGGTCGGCATGCTGTACGACGACGCTTATCACACGGTGATCGTGGCCCCCGCGACCAGCAACACGGTGGCGAAATGCGCGTTGGGCATCAGCGATTCGCTGCCGACCAACATGTTCGCGCAGGCCGGCAAGCTGGGCATCCCGGGCGTCGTGTTCGCGTGCGACACCGAGCCGGTGGTGGTCACCAAATCGCCGCACGACTGGGTCACGCTGAGGCCGCGCCGCATCGAACTCGACAACGTCGAGCGGCTGCGCGGCATCGACCACTGCCATGTCGTGTGCACCCCGGCCGAGCTCGAAGCCTGGCTGGGTGCGCGCTTGACCGAGCTGTCTTTGGCATGGATCACGTCGTCTTCCTGACCGGTCGGCTCGCGCAGCCCAGCCTGCTGCGCGTGCTGTCCGGTATCGAGGCATTGCCCTTCACCTGGGAGGTGCGCGAGATCGGCCTGCAGGTCGCCGCGCTGATGACGGCCGACCTGATTTGCCGACGCGTGCCCGTGCCGGTCGTCACGCAGATCGATCAGCAGACGCCGCGCCGCGCCGACCGGATCATCGTGCCCGGCCGCTGCCGTGGCGACCTCGACGCGCTGACCGCACATTACGGGGTGCCGGTGCTGCGCGGCCCCGAAGAGCTGAAAGATCTGCCGCGCTATTTCAACCGTGCGTCCCGACCGATCGACCTGACCGAGTACGAGGTGGCCATCTTTGCCGAGATCGTCGACGCGCATCGCATCAGCGTCGATGAGATCGTTGAACGTGCCCGCTCGCTGGCCGCCGACGGCGCCAATGTGATCGACCTCGGCGGCCTGCCCGACACCCGCTTCGACCACCTCGAAGACAGCGTGCGCGCATTGAAAGCCGAAGGGTTCGCGGTCAGCGTCGACTCGCTCGACACCGGCGAATTGCTGCGCGGTGGACGCGCCGGCGCCGACTACCTGTTGAGCCTGACGCTCGACACGCTGTGGGTGGCCGACGAGGTGCCGTCGACGCCGATTTTGATCGGCCGCATGCCGACCGACGAAGCCTCGCTGCACAAAGCGATCGAGGCGATGCAGGCCAAAGGCAAGCCGTTTCTGGCCGACGCGATCCTCGACCCGATCCCGTTCGGCATGACGGCCGCGATCGTGCGCTATCACCGGCTGCGCGAACGCTATCCCGACGTCGCCATCATGATGGGCGTTGGCAACGTGACCGAGCTGACCGAGGCCGACACGAGCGGCATCAACGCGGTGCTGTTCGGCATTTGCGCCGAGCTGAACGTGGCCGCGGTGCTGACCACGCAGGTCAGCGCGCATGCGCGGCGCGCCGTGCGCGAGGCCGACTGGGCGCGTCGCATCATGCACGCCGCCGCACGCCACCAGACGCTGCCCAAGGGCATGAACGACGCGCTGATGACGGTGCACGCGAAGCGGCCGTTTCCCGACACGCCCCAAGAGATCGCAGCGACTGCCGCGCAGGTGCGCGATGCGAACTTTCGGGTGCAGGTGTCGGCGCAGGGCCTGCACGTCTACAACCGCGACGGCTTGCGATTCGGACAGGGCGCGTTCGAGTTGTGGCCGCAACTCCAACTCGAAAACGATGCGAGCCATGCGTTCTACATGGGCGTCGAGTTGGCGCATGCCGAGATCGCGCTGCAGCTCGGCAAGCGCTATGTGCAAGACCAGCCGCTCGACTGGGGCTGTGCGGTCGAGCGCACGCCGGTCGATCTGGCCGGTTGGTGCGCGCCGGGCACGACGATGCAGACAGGCAAGGCACGCGGCCGAACGCGTGGCCGAACAAGCACCCTCGCGGACGCGACCACGACCCCCGAGAACGCCGAACTGCCTGACGCGAAGCCGTGACGATGAACGACGTGATTTTCGAGACCGTGGTGACGACACTGTCGGCCGCCGGCATGCCGCATGTGGCGCCGATGGGCATTCGCTATCAGGGTGAGAGTGCCGGTGCGCAGGTGGTGCTGATGCCGTACCGCCCATCGACCACGTTGGACAACATCGTCGCGACCGGCTGCGCGGTGCTCAACATCGTCGTCGACACCCGGGTGTTCGCTGGCAGCGTGACCGGCCGCAAGGTCTGGAGCACCATGCCAGCGCAACAGATCACGGGCGTGCGGCTGGCCTGCGCACTCAGCCACGTCGAGTTGCGCTTGGTGTCGAAAACCGACGAAGCGCAGCGCACGGTGCTGCGACTGGCGCGCGTACATGCGGTGCAGCACGCGCCGTTCATCGGCATCAACCGCGCGCAGGCGGCGGTGGTCGAAGGTGCGGTGCTGGTCAGCCGATTGAGCATGCTGCCTGCGGACAAGGTAGACACCGAAATGGCCTACC
>JANMTL010000080.1:0-9825 GCA_031390425.1 Rhizobacter sp. | reverse complement strand
ACCACCACCCACTCGAGTGGCGAGGAATTGTCTGAAGGCAGCGTTGCCGACGCCGGTTGGCCCAGGCGCGCCGACACCCGTTGCAAGGCGAGCTGCAGACGCTCGCGCCGCACCGGTTTCGTCAAGTAGTCGACCGCCTCCAGGTCGAATGCCTTCAGCGCATGGCCGGCATGCGCCGTGACGAACACGACGGCCGGCGGAAGGGGCAGCGCGCGCAATTCGTCAGCCAGTTGCGTGCCGTCGCGGCCCGGCATCTGGATGTCGAGCAGCACCAGATCGCAGGCGCGATCGGTGGCGGGCGCGGTCGGCCCCTGACCGCGGCTTTGCAGCCAGACCAGCGCCTGCGCTGCGTTCGCCACTTCGCCGACCACGGTTGACCGAGGCTCGGCGCATTCGTCGACCAAGGCGCGCAGCCGCAACCGCGCCAGCTCCTCGTCGTCGACGATCAGCACCCGCAACGTCGGGGCGACGGCGCTCACAACGGCACCACGATCTGCACACGAAACGAGTCGGTGTCGCGTCGGCTTTCGAATTGCGCATTGACGTCGTGCATCAGGCGCAGCCGGTCCCGCACGTTTTGCAGCGCCATACCGTGGCCGGGCCGGGACGCTGTCGTCGGCACGCTGTTGACGATGGAGACCACCGCGCGACCGCTTTTGGCCCGCGTGCGCACGCGGATCGTGCCGCCATCGGCGGCGCTCTCGACACCGTGGCGCACCGCGTTCTCGACCAGCGGTTGCAGCAACAGCGGCGGCATGCGGGCCGATCCGGCGCCGGGGTCGAGGTCCCAGGTGACCGTCAGCCGGCTGCCGAAGCGAATCTGCTCGATCGCGAGGTAGCGCTGCGCGAGTTCGACTTCTTCGTCCAGCGTCACCGAGCCGCCGGTCTCGGTCAACGCGACACGAAACAGCTCGGCCAGGTCTTCGAGGACCGATTCGGCCCGCTGCGGGTCCAGCCGCACCAGCGCAAGCGCCGAATTCAGCGTGTTGAACAGGAAATGCGGGCGGATGCGCGATTGCAGCTCGGCGAGCTTGGCGGCGGTGTCGGCCGGCGTGCGGGCCAGCGCCCGCATGCGCAGCCATTGATGCATCACCAGCGCCAGCCCGGCGCCCACCGCGGTCGGCCCCAGCGGGCCGATGCGGTCGAGGTCGCCCGGCCCGGCCTGCATCGCCAGCGCCCAGCCTGCGACGGCGCAAGCGGCACCGAGCGCGGCAATCACCGTGGCCTGAACGACGGATGACATGCGCGACAGCGGTGCCTTCAGCGCGCAGGCCGCAATCAGCCAGGCCAGCACGGCGGGCATCGCGATGCCGGCGCCGAGTGCGAACTCCAGCGCCCAGGCGCGCAGCGTCGGTGCGACGAACAGCACGCCGACCGCCAGCACCGCGTGCACGAACAGCGTGGCACGCAACACCACGCCGACATGGCACACATCGAACAGCGCGGGCACGGGCCGAGCGGCTTCGTCGGATGCGGTCAAGGTGCCGAATCCGGACAGGTTCGTCGACGTGGGGTCGTCAAGGCGGGAGGGGGTCATCGATAGAATCGAATCAGCTTCGGCACATTGTCTACAAACCCTCCACAACACCGGCGACGCCGCCCACCGCCGTTCGCCGCGAGCCCATGTCGTCCAACCAACTCGACAAGAAATCCGAAGCCTGGTCGGCGCTTTTTTCAGAGCCGATGAGCGATCTGGTCAAGCGCTACACCGCCAGCGTCTTCTTCGACCAGCGCCTCTGGCGCGCCGACATCGCGGGTTCGCTGGCGCATGCCGAGATGCTGTGCCACCAGGGGATCATCAGCGCCGAAGACCGCTCCAGCATCGAGCACGGCATGGCGCAGATCAGCGCCGACATCGAGGCCGGCCGCTTCGAATGGGAGCTCGACCTCGAAGACGTGCACCTGAACATCGAGGCGCGCCTGACGCAACTGGTCGGCGACGCCGGCAAGCGGCTGCACACCGGCCGCTCGCGCAACGACCAGGTCGCAACAGACGTGCGGCTGTGGCTGCGCGGCGAGATCGACACGCTGTTGCCGTTGCTGGCCGCGATGCAGACCGCGCTGGTCGATGTGGCCGAGAAAAACGTCGACACCATCCTGCCCGGCTTTACCCACATGCAGGTGGCTCAGCCGGTGAGCTTTGCGCACCACCTGCTGGCGTATGTCGAGATGTTCGCGCGCGATGCCGATCGGCTGACCGATGTGCGCAAGCGTGTCAATCAGTTGCCGCTGGGTGCCGCCGCACTGGCTGGCACCAGTTACCCGCTCGACCGCGAACGGGTGGCGCGCACTTTGGGCTTTGACGGCGTCTGCCAGAACAGCCTGGACGCGGTCAGCGACCGCGATTTCGCACTCGAATTCAGCGCCTTCGCGGCCATCGCGATGGTGCACGTCTCGCGGCTGTCCGAAGAGCTGGTGCTGTGGATGAGCCAGAACTTCGGCTTCATCGATTTGGCCGATCGCTACTGCACCGGCTCATCGATCATGCCGCAAAAGCGCAACCCCGATGTGGCCGAACTGGCGCGTGGCAAGAGCGGCCGCGTGGTCGGCCACCTGATGGGCCTGATCACGCTGATGAAGGGCCAGCCGCTGGCCTACAACAAGGACAATCAGGAAGACAAGGAGCCGCTGTTCGACACGGTGGACACGCTGCGCGACACGCTGCGCATCATGGCCGAGATGGTGGCGGGGATCCTCGTCAAGCCCGCGGCGATGGAACGCGCCGCGCTGAAGGGCTACGCCACCGCGACCGACCTGGCCGACTACCTGGTCAAAAAGGGCCTGCCGTTCCGCGACGCGCACGAGACGGTGGCGCACGCCGTCAAGCACGCGATCGGGCAGGGCGTCGATCTGAGCGCGTTGCCGCTGGCGACGCTGCAAGGCTTCAATTCGTCCATCGGCGACGACGTGTTCGAGGTGTTGACGCTGCGTGGCTCGCTGAACGCGCGCAACGTGCTGGGCGGCACCGCGCCGGCCCAGGTGCGCACCCAGATCGCCCGCCACCGTGCGCGGCTCGGCTGAGTTTGATCCCCCAGCGTGGCGCCTGCGATCTGTAGCGGGGTTATCGGGGTGATCGTTGCCACGCTGCCTCGGCGCATCTGGTCCCGGGCGCCCTGCGTACTGCGCCCATGCGATCCCAATCCTTGCCCCGTTGCGGGTTGACTGTCGGGCTCCTCGTGGCGGCGTGTCTCAGCGTCGCTGCCTGCGCGCCGACGGCCGCTTTGAACGCGCTGGTGGCGCGCGACACCCACGTGTTGACGCCGTCGGTCGCGTATGGCGGCCTGCCGCGCCAAATGCTCGATGTGTACCGCCCGACCGTTGCTGCGCCGGCAGGCGGCTACCCGGTCGCGGTCTTCCTCTACGGTGGGTCCTGGAACCGCGGCGAGCGCGCCGACTACAGGTTCTTCGCGGCCGCGTTGGCCTCGCGCGGGGTGCTGACGCTGGTCGCCGACTATCGGCTGTATCCGGAGGTTCGGTACCCCAGCTTCCTCGAAGACAGCGCGCTGGCGCTGGCGTACGGCTTGCGCGAAGCCGCTGCGCTGGGCGGCGATCCGAAGCGGGTGTTCGTCGTCGGCCACAGCGCCGGGGCCTACAACGCGGAGATGCTGGCACTCGACGCGCGCTGGCTGCAGGGCGTCGGCCACGACCCCGCCGAGTTGGCCGGCTGGGTCGGCCTCGCCGGGCCTTACGACTTCCTGCCGATCGTCAACCCCGACGTGCGCCCAGTGTTCTTCCATCCGAACTATCCGAGCGGCACCCAGGTGTTCGATCACGTCGGCGCGCAGGCACCCAAAGCGTTTCTGGGCGCCGCGCGCACCGACACGCTGGTCGATCCACAGCGCAACACCGTGGGGCTGGCCCAGCGCTTGCAAGCCGCGGGTCGCCCCGTCACGCTGCGCCTCTACGATCACGTCAACCATGTGACGCTGGCGGCCGCATTTGCCGCGCCGCTGCGTTGGCTGGCCCCGGTGCTCGATGACGTGACCGCGTTCATCCAGGCCCCGTGATCCCGGCTGCGGGAAACATGACCCTTGGCGCGGCACGGCTTCGGGTTATCCCGGGCTAGGCCGATGCAGGGGCAACGGTTCTCATCACACAAGGCCGCACCGCAGTGATTGCAGTCTCGGCGAGCGATCTGGAATGGAGGGCTTGTGAAGCGACGCGACAGTTTGGGTTGGGCGATGTCGACGGCGGTGTTGCTCGCGGCAGGGAACGCGCGCGCGGCGGTGGCCGATCCGTTTGAAGGCGATCCGTTTCAGACCCACACCTGGGCAGACATGCGCCGCTTTTATCTCGCCGACGGCACGGTGCGGTTCGACCCGCGTGTCGAGGTGCTGGGCCCGGCGTTCGCCGAAGACCCGATGAACGTACCCATTTCCGTCTCGGTCGGCTTGCTCGAAGAGGTCGAGCAGATCACCGTGCTGGTCGACCGCAACCCGATCCGCAAGGTGCTCGAGTATTTCCCGCTGGCGGCTGCGCCCAGCGTGTCGTTTCGCTTCAAGCTCGAACAAGCGAGCCCCGTGCGCGCGGCGGTGCGCACCCGCGATGGCGTCTGGCATGTCGGAGGCACCTGGGTCGATTCGGGTGGCGGCGGCTGTACCGTGTCCGGTGCGACCCGCAAAGACGGCACCTGGGCGCAGACGCTCGGCGACGTCAGCGTGCGCCTGTTCCCGCGCAGCCCGGCTCGCGGCGACACGCCGGGGCTGTCGCGCCTGCGCGTGCAGGTGATGCATCCGATGGACACCGGACTGGTCGGCGGTATTCCGGCCTTCTACGTCAACCGCCTGTCGGTGCGCGACGCGCAAGATCGCGAATTGCTGCGCCTCAACGCGTTCGAGCCGGTCAGCGAGAACCCGGTGTTCTCGTTCGACTTTCCGGGCGTCGTCGCCGGTGGCCTTCGCATCGTGGGATCCGACAACAGCGGCACCCGGATCCAGAGCCGCGTCGAATGACGGCCGGACGCATGCGCGTCGGCGCGCTGTTGATGCTGGGGTGGGCGCTGTCGCCGACCGTCGCAGTGGCTCAGAACATGTCGGCAGCGAGCGCGCCGCATGCCCCGCGCATCGACGCCGCAGCGTTCGACTACGGACTGCGCGCCCGCGCGTTGGCTCCGGGCGTTTACGTCGTTGACGGCGCCAACGCCGACTTCGCGCCGAACAGCAACGGCTGCAACATCATCAACACCGGCTTCATCACCACCGGCGCAGGTGTGGTGGTGATCAACACCGGGCCATCGCGCCGTTACGGCGAGCAACTGCGCACGCTGATCGCCCGCACGACAGCCGAGCCGGTGGTGCAGGTCATTCACCTGAACCTGCACCCGGACTACTTCCTCGGCAACCAGGCTTTTGCCGATGTGCCACGCCGCGCCACCCCACTGACGCTCTTCGGCATGCAGCGCGACGCGGCCGGCTATGCGAACAACCTGTACCGCCTCTGCGGCGACTGGATGAAGGGCACCGAGGAACTGCTGCCCGACGCGCCGATCGCGCCGGGCCCGCTGCGCATCGGCAGCCGCGTGTTCGAGTTGCGTGAACTGCGCGGCCACACCGACTCCGATCTGGTGCTGCTCGACACCGAAAGCGGCGTCGCGTTCGCGGGCGGATTGGTGTTCGCCGATCGCATTCCCACCACGCCGCATGCGCACATCGACGCGTGGCTGACCAGTCTGCGCGCTCTGGCCGATCCGCAGATCGAGGTGCTGGTGCCGAGCCACGGGCCGGTGCGGGGCGACACAGCCGGGCTCGATCAAACCCGGCGCTACCTGAGCTGGCTCGACAGTGCATTTCGTGACGCTGCCGCACGCGGACTCGACATGAACGAGCTGCTGCGCGCGCCAGTGCCCGATGAATTTCGCGGCTGGGCGGCGTTCGCCACCGAATACACGCGCAACATCTCGCACCTGTATCCGCGCTACGAGCTGATCCCGCTGCGCGGTCCGGCGGCGCGGTGAACCGCGGCCCGGGAAGACCGCCATGGCCGATCAATCTCTTACGGATTCAAAGATCGACTGTTCGAGTCTGTGACAGCGACTACGGGAAAACCTGCGACGCACCTGCTTGATAACTGAGTATTTTCCAACTTGGCGATCAATTACGAAATGGCATGCGTATTGCCGGGAATGGCTCCTGGCCACCCCATCGTTGTGCCGGTTTGCCACACACCCACCAGAGGAGACATCAGATGAAATTGAAACTTTCGTGCCTGCTGATCATGACGGCCTTGGCCTCGATGACAGCGCAAGCAGTCGTGACCAGCCAGATGATCGATAACGACGCGGCCACGCCGGGCGACGTCCTGACCAACGGCATGGGCAATCAAGGCCAGCGCTACTCACCGTTGAAGAAGATAAACACCTCCAACATCGGCACCCTGGCGCCGGCCTGGGCGTTTTCGTTCGGCGGTGAAAAGCAGCGCGGCCAAGAGGCGCAGCCGGTGATCCATAACGGCAAGATGTTCATCACCAGTTCCTACTCACGGATCTTCGCGCTCGACGCGGCGACCGGCAAGAAGCTGTGGAAATATGAATACCGCCTGCCCGAAGGCATCATGCCGTGTTGTGACGTGATCAACCGCGGCGCGGCGCTCTACGACAACCTGGTCATCTACGCCACGCTCGACGCGAACCTCATCGCACTCAACCAGGACACCGGTGAAGTCGTCTGGAAGGAAAAGATCGACGAATACACGGCTGGCTATTCGATGTCGGCCGCACCGCTGATTGCTGGTGGTCTGCTGTTGACCGGTGTCTCCGGCGGCGAGTTCGGCATCATCGGTCGCGTGGAAGCCCGCGACCCGAGGACCGGCAAGATGGTCTGGGTGCGTCCGACCATCGAAGGTCACATGGGCAAGAAGTTCGACAAGGACGGCAACTCCAGCGACAACGGCATGTCGGGCACGGTCAACAAGAGCTGGCCAGGCGACCTGTGGAAGACCGGCGGAGCAGCTCCGTGGCTCGGCGGCACCTACAACGCCAAGACCGGCCTGGCGTACTTCGGCACCGGCAACCCGGCGCCATGGAACAGCCACATCCGCCAGGGCGACAACCTGTTCTCGTGCTCAACCGTCGCCATCGATGTCAAGACCGGTCAGATTGTCTGGCACTATCAAGGCACGCCCAACGATGGGTGGGATTTCGACGGCGTGAACGAGTTCATTACTTACGATGAAGGCGGCAAGATCCTCGGCGGCAAGGCCGACCGCAACGGCTTCTTCTACGTCATCGACGCGAAGAACGGCAAGCTCGAAAATGCGTTTCCGTTCGTCAAGAAGATCAGCTGGGCCACCGGCATCGACCTGAAGACCGGTCGGCCGAACTTCGTGCCTGAAAACCGCCCAGGCGACCCCACGGCCAGCGCCGATGGAAAAAAGGGCGCTTCGGTGGTGTCAACGCCGAGCTTCCTAGGCGGCAAGAATCAGATGCCGATGGCCTACAGCCCGGACACCAAGCTGTTCTACGTGCCGTCCAACGAATGGGGCATGGAAATCTGGAACGAGCCGATCACCTTCAAGAAGGGAGCCGCTTACCTCGGCGCCGGCTTCACGATCAAGGCGATCAACGACGACTACATCGGCGCCCTGCGTGCGGTCGATCCAAAGACCGGCAAGATTGTCTGGGAAGCCAAGAACGTCGCTCCGCTGTGGGGTGGCGTCATGACCACGGCTGGCAACCTCGTGTTCTGGGGCACCCCGGAAGGTTTCCTGCAGGCGGCTGACGCCAAGACCGGCAAGATCGTCTGGAAATTCCAGACGGGCTCCGGCATCGTGGCGCCCCCAGTCTCCTGGGAGCAAAACGGTGAGCAGTACGTCGGCGTGGCCTCCGGCTGGGGCGGTGCGGTGCCACTGTGGGGTGGCGATGTCGCCAAGCGGGTCGCCCTGCTCGAACAAGGCGGCACGATGTGGGTCTTCAAGCTGCCCAAGGCGGGCGGCAATGCCCAGGCCGACTCGGCGCCCGCCGAGAAGGTTGCCGACAAGCGCATGACAGCGCCGAAGCAGGCGGCTGCGCTGGTGCCTACCAACGTGTCGTTGAAGACGATTGAGTGATTGAAAGAACGGCCCCGGCGAGCGTGCCGGGCCGTTTGGTACTTGCATGAAATTCGATTCGTTGGTTTCCAGCAGCCCGCGACGGGTCACTGGATACACAGCGGCTGAGTTCGTTCCTTCCGTTCGAACTCAGCCGCTTTTTTGAGTCGACCACCGCGTTCGTCGCATCGATTTGGCCGCACCGCCTGCGCGACGATCGTCGCAGCGTCGCGGCACACAGCGACAGCATCGGTGCACGCACGTCGACCGGGTCTGGGTTTGCCGATGCGCTCGCGCGCCGAGTTCGAGCATCGCAGCCGCCTGCGGCGGGCAACCTACGGGGGTGCGTGGCCGTAGGTGATCGACTGGACGATCCCGTTGTGGAAGCGCACGGTCGCGCTCAGGTGGCCGGGGCCGCGGTCGTACAGCCATGCGTCGACCTGCAAACACTGCAGGAACGCGCCTGGGTGCGGTTGCAATAGCGACATCACATTCGGCCCGACATGGATCGGGGCGCAAAACGAGTCCCTCAGCGTCGGTTCACCGCAACTGCGCAGCACCGACAGGCGCAGGTCGCCGAGTTCTGTCGAACGCCCGTTGCAGCGCAGCGACTCGGCCTGCGTCACCCCGGCGGCGGCCACGCAAGCGGCCGTGACGATGAAGAGATGCCAGCGCGTCATGCCCCTGCCCGAGGATCGGAGACGGTAGCCGAGGATGGTCAGGCGTCCGCGTGGGGCTCGGGGCCGATTTCGTCCCTGAACTTGCGGTCGCGGGCGACGTACTTTTTGCTGTAGTCCGAGACGGCCGCTTCGAATGCCACGTCGCCGTTCTTCATCACCGACGCGTAGTACTGCCAGAAATCGGCGTTGTGTGTCATTGAGACCAGCACCGCCGATTTCATCGCAAAGAACTCGTCTTCCGCACGCGTACGCAGCTTGGGTGGCGAATCCATCACGTGCGGCGCCGCGTAGTCGAATATGAGCTGTGCCAAGCGGCGCGTTCTTTCGGCCTTATACGGGCTGACCAAGGCGTTGGGCGAAATGATCCTCGCGCTGTGCGGATCGATGCCCATGTACAGAGCTGGCTCGCTGGAGCGCTTCGATTCGATCAACATCTCGAAGAATGGCACGACGTCAGCGCGCAGTTCGGGCGCCATCTGCATCAATGGAAAGGCTGCCGCGATGATGCGTTTCGGGTAATCCTCGAAATTGAGCCGGACGCGCACGGAGACCTCCGGATCGCTGACGTTGCGCCCCAACGCGTCGAATGCCTGCACCGCCTTGCCGATCTCCTCGACCGCCGTCACCGACAAAAAATAGCCTCTTGCGAAATGGTTGTTGCGCAACAGCAGGGTCGCCTCGTACAACAACTCTCGCGCGTTGTCGACCGCTGCCTTGCGGTAGCCCCGTAGCAGTGCCGTTGTGAGCTGATAGCCCCGATTCTTTTTGCTGGACACGAAGATCTCCGTTACATCAAACGTCATGAAATTGTAGGAAAAAACTGCTCGGGCTCTCAGCCGCGGCATCACATCGGCGCAAGGTGCCGAATCGTGCAGCGGCTGCGTCGTGGCCTGGCAGGTCGCCGTGCCTCGCAGGCCATCGCCTCACGATGCCCCCACGAAGCAATCGCTTGCCCGCGCCTCTTGGTCTGTGCTAAAGTCGTGGGCTTCGCTGATAGCTGGCGGGGATGTAGAGAAGCGAGCAGTGTGTTGGGTGAATAGCCGAATACAGGTTGACTTCAATACCGAGTGCGATGTAGAGTCGCTCTCCCGGTTGAAACTACGAGTGAGTTTTGGTCGAAGCT
>JANMTL010000079.1:0-8779 GCA_031390425.1 Rhizobacter sp. | reverse complement strand
CCCACCGCCATCAGGTACGCGCTTTGGTGCTTCTTGATCGCCGCGATGCCAGTCGGGCCGCGCTCGGCCTTGCCGATCATGCCGATCAGGCCGGTCTCGGCCAGCATCATCTCGGTGAACTTGTCCATGCGCGTGGCCGTGGTGGGGCCAGCCGGGCCGACGACCTCGTCGCGCACCGGGTCGACCGGGCCGACGTAATAGATCACGCGGCCGGTGAAATCGACCGGCAGTTTTTCACCGCGACCCAACATGTCCTGGATGCGCTTGTGCGCCGCATCGCGGCCGGTCAGCATCTTGCCGGACAGCAGCAGCGTGTCGCCGGGTTTCCAGCACGCGACCTCGGCCTTGGTCAGCGTGTTCAGGTCGACCTTCTTGCTCTTGACGTAATCAGGCTGCCAATGCACATCGGGCCACAAATCGAGGCTCGGCGGGTCGATGTACGCCGGGCCGGAACCGTCGAGCACGAAGTGTGCGTGGCGTGTGGCGGCGCAGTTCGGAATCATCGCGACCGGCTTGCTGGCCGCATGCGTCGGGTACATCGCGATCTTCACGTCGAGCACCGTGGTCAGCCCGCCCAGGCCCTGCGCGCCGATGCCTAACGCATTGATCTGGTCGCACAACTGGATGCGCAACTCTTCGGTCTTGTTGTTCGGGCCGCGTGCTTTCAGCTCGTACATGTCGATCGGGTCCATCAACACCTCTTTGGCCATCAGCATCGCCTTCTCGGCGGTGCCTCCGATACCGATGCCCAGCATGCCGGGCGGGCACCAGCCGGCGCCCATCGTCGGCACGGTCTTCATCACCCAATCGATCAGGCTGTCGCTCGGGTTCAGCATCACGAACTTGCTCTTGTTCTCGCTGCCGCCGCCCTTGGCCGCCACCTGCACATCGACCGTGTTGCCCGGCACCAGCGTCATGTGGACGACCGCGGGCGTGTTGTCCTGGGTGTTCTTGCGCTCGAAATGCGGGTCGGCCACGATGCTGGCGCGCAGCACGTTGTCCGGGTTCAGGTAGCCGCGCCGCACGCCTGCGTTGACGGCGTCGTCGATGCTGCCGCTGAACCCCTCGAAGCGCACATCCATGCCGATCTTGAGGAACACGTTGACGATACCGGTGTCCTGGCAGATCGGCCGGCGGCCTTCGGCGCACATTTTCGAGTTGGTCAGGATCTGCGCGATCGCGTCCTTCGCGGCCGGGCTTTGCTCCGCTTCGTAGGCACGCGCGAGGTGCACGATGTAGTCGGCCGGGTGGTAGTAGCTGATGTACTGCAGCGCAGCAGCGATCGATTCGACGAGGTCGTCGTGACGGATGGTGGTGGACATGGGCAACTTCTCAGTGGCGAGCGACAGAACGAGACGAGCGGTCTCCGTGCGACGCACAGGCGCCGGGCGCGCCGGCGTCAGTGGCTTTTCGGCGCTGCGGCGTACGACATCAAGCGGTCGGTGGCGGCGATCGCCAGCGCGGACAGCAAGAAGGTGACGTGGATCACCGTCTGCCACATCAACACCTTCTCGGTGTAGTTGCCGGCGCTGATGAAGGTCTTGAGCAGGTGGATCGAACTGATGCCGATGATCGCGGTGGCGAGCTTGACCTTCAGCACCGACGCGTTGACATGGCTCAGCCATTCCGGCTGATCGGGGTGCTCTTCGAGCCCCATGCGCGACACAAAAGTCTCGTAGCCACCGACGATGACCATGATCAGCAGATTGGAAATCATCACCACGTCAATCAGCGCCAGCACGACGAGCATGATCACCGTTTCATTGAGCTTCGGCGCCTCGTAGCCGATCACCAAGCCGGCGGCGTCCTTGATCGGAGGCAGTTGGTAGCCGATGCTCTGGACCAGCGCATAGAGCGCTTTTTCGCTGCCGAACACCGCCTCGATCAGGTGCATCAGCTCGACCCAGAAGTGGAAAACATAGACGCCCTGTGCCAAGATCAAACCGAGGTACAGGGGCAGTTGCAGCCAGCGGCTGGCGAAGATCAGCGTCGGCAGCGGGCGCATTTTCGAGGGGGGGGACGGCGGAGTCGGAAGGCTCATGAGGGGCGTGCTCGGCGGTCTGCGGAATCGGCGCTCCCGGGGTCGGAATGACGCGGCTGGCAGCCGATTCGCGGCGCATTGTAGTGGTCGGGTTGCGACCCCCATGCCCGGTCGGATGACAGAGTAAGCGCTTCGTAAGAGCGTGTCGCTAAGGTCACGGTTGATTGATGGCAGCCCGATGAAGCTGCAGGCAGCGGGCGCGAAAAGCGGCTCCAGGACCGATCAAAACAGGAGACAACGATGAGTGATTCGACTTCCCTGAAGCAATACCTCCCACCCACCGATCTGGCGCGCGACGCCCATGTGTCGGGCATGGCCGGCTACTTGGCGCTGTGCGCCGAAGCCGAGGCCGATTACGCCGGGTTTTGGGCGCGGCTGGCCCGCGAAACGGTCGCCTGGAAAACCCTCTTCACCCGTTCGCTCGACGAGAGCCAAGCCCCGTTTTTCAAGTGGTTCGAGGACGGCACCCTGAACGCGTCGTACAACTGCCTCGATCGGCAGGTCGAGGCCGGGCTTGGCAGCAAGGTCGCGATCATCTTCGAAGCCGACGGCGGCGAGGTCACGAAAGTCACCTACAGCGAACTGCTGGCCCGCACCTGCCAGCTGGCGAATGCCTTGAAAGCGCGCGGCGTCGAAAAGGGCGATCGCGTCATCGTCTACATGTCGATGAGCGTCGAGGGCGTGGTCGCGATGCAAGCCTGTGCACGCATCGGTGCGACGCACTCGGTGGTGTTCGGTGGCTTCTCGGCGCAGAGCTTGCAAGACCGCATCAAGGACACCGGCGCGGTGCTGGTGATCACCGCCGACGAGCAACTGCGCGGCGGCAAGGCGTTGCCGCTGAAATCGATCGTTGATGAGGCCTTGGCGTCGGGCCAGTGCGACAGTGTCAAAGACGTGATCGTCTACCGCCGAACCGGTGGCAAGGTGGCTTGGAACCCGCGCGATCTGTGGCTGCACGAGGTGATGGCCGCGCAGCCCGCCGCCTGCGAGCCCGAGTGGGTCGGCGCAGAGCACCCGCTGTTTCTGCTGTACACCTCCGGCTCGACCGGCAAGCCCAAGGGCGTCCAGCACTCGACCGGCGGTTACCTGCTGCACGCGATGCTGACCACCAAGTGGACCTTCGACCTGAAGCCGGACGACATCTTCTGGTGCACCGCCGACATCGGCTGGGTGACCGGCCACACCTACATCGCCTACGGCCCGCTGGCGCTCGGCGCGACGCAAGTCGTCTTCGAGGGCGTGCCGACGTATCCCGATGCGGGCCGCTTCTGGAAGATGATTCAAGACCACAAAGTCAGCATCTTCTACACCGCGCCGACCGCGATTCGTTCGCTGATCAAGGCCGCTGAATCCAACCCAGCGGTGCATCCGCGCCAATACGACCTGAGCAGCCTGCGCATCCTGGGCTCGGTCGGCGAGCCGATCAACCCGGCCGCCTGGGAGTGGTACCACGAGCACATCGGCGGCGGGCGCTGCCCGATCGTCGACACCTTCTGGCAGACCGAAACCGGCGGCCACATGATCACGCCGCTGCCCGGTGCCACGCCGCTGGTGCCGGGCTCGTGTTCGCTGCCGTTCCCCGGCATCATCGCGGCCATCGTCGACGAGACCGGCAAGGACGTGCCGAACGGGCAGGGCGGCATTCTGGTCGTCAAGAAGCCGTGGCCGAGCATGATCCGCACGATCTACGGTGACCCCGAGCGCTTCAAGAAGAGCTACTACCCGGACGACTTCCAGGGCAGGTACTACTTGGCAGGCGACGGCGCCATCCGCGATGCGCACACCGGTTACTTCACCATCACCGGCCGCATCGACGACGTTCTCAACGTCAGTGGCCACCGCATGGGCACGATGGAAATCGAGTCGGCGCTGGTCAGTTGCACCGAGCTGGTCGCCGAAGCGGCGGTGGTCGGCCGGCCCGACGACACCACCGGCGAGGCGATCTGCGCCTTCGTGGTGTTGAAGCGCTCGCGGCCCACGGGCGATGAAGCCAAGGCGATCGCCAAGCAACTGCGCGACTGGGTCGGCAAAGAGATCGGTCCGATCGCCAAGCCCAAAGACATCCGCTTCGGCGATAACCTGCCGAAAACCCGCTCCGGCAAGATCATGCGCCGACTGTTGCGCTCGGTGGCCAAGGGCGAGGCGGTGACGCAGGACACCAGCACGCTGGAAAACCCGGCGATCCTGGATCAATTGGGGCAGGCGTACTGACGGCTTTGTGCCGCTCGCGACCGTTGGGCGTCGCGGTGTTCAAACAAAGCACCGCATACGGTGTTTTTGTTTGGGGCTGGACCGCGTCGAACCGCCGCTCAGCGCGCGACCCGGACGCTTACTTCACCGTCAATATCCACTGCACCAGGGCTTTCGCCTCGGCCTCGGTGACCTGCGGATTCGCAGGCATCGGGATCGCGCCCCACACGCCGCCACCGCCTTTGACCACTTTGGTCACCAACGTCGCCGTCGCATCCTTGTTGTCGGCGTACTTGGCCGCCACGTCCTTGTAAGACGGGCCGATGCGCTTGGTGTCGACCGCATGGCACGCAAGACAGTTCTTTTTTTGCGCCAGATCGGCACTCGCGAATGCGGGGCTGTTGATTGCGGCCAACAGCGAAAACATCAAGACAACGGACTTCATCCGGACTCCTTCAAAGTCGTGTGCACAGGCTCTGGGACACGCTGCACACTGGGATACATTCGGATCCAGTGTAGGCGTGCAGGCTTCGACCCTGCGCCCGACTCTGCTCCCCCGAGACTGAGGAAATCACCATGTACCTGGTCGTGTTGGGCGTGTTGCTGCTGGCGATGAAACTGGCCGAGCTCGGGCCCGTCGGTGCGTGGTCGTACTGGGCGGTGCTGTGGCCATTTGCCGGTGCGGTGATCTGGTGGGCGTACGCCGACAAGTCGGGCTGGACCAAGCGACGCGAGATCGACAAGATGGAGGAGCGCAAGAAACTGCGCCGCCAGACCAACCTGGAAGCGCTGGGCATGGAACCTAAAAAGCGCCGTCAGAAGCGTTGAGCACGGCGGGTCCGGTCATTCGAACTTGTCCAGCACCGCGCCTGAACTCGCGCTCGAGGCGTTCTTCGCAAACTTGGCCAGCACGCCGCGCGTGTATCTCGGCTTCGGCGGCGCCCAGGCCGACCGGCGTTTCGCGATTTCGGCATCTCCGACGTTGAGCTGCAGGCTCAGCGTGTGCGCATCGATGGTGATCGAGTCGCCTTCCTGCACCAGCGCGATCAGGCCCCCGGCATACGCCTCGGGCGCCACATGCCCGACCACCATGCCCCAGGTGCCGCCGGAAAAGCGACCGTCGGTGATCAAGCCTACCGATTCGCCCAGGCCTTGGCCGATCAACGCCCCGGTCGGTGCCAGCATTTCCGGCATGCCCGGCGCGCCTTTCGGGCCCAGGTAGCGCAGCACCATCACGTCACCGGCGACGACCTGCTTCGCCATGATCGCGGCCAGCGCCGATTGTTCGTCGTCGAATACCCGCGCCGGCCCGGTGATCACCGGATTCTTCAGACCGGTGATCTTCGCCACGCAGCCTTCGGGCGACAGGTTGCCTTTCAGGATCGCGAGGTGACCTTCGGCATACATCGGGTTGCCGATCGGGCGGATCACGTCCTGATCGGCACGCGGCGCATCGGGAAGGCCGGCCAGGTTCTCGGCCACCGTCTTGCCGGTGATCGTGATGCAGTCGCCATGCAGCGCGCCGGCCGCCAGCAGCGTTTTCATGACCTGCGGAATGCCGCCAGCGCGGTGCAGGTCGATCGCCAGATATCGCCCACTCGGCTTGAGGTCGCACAGCACCGGCACCTTGCGGCGCATCCGCTCGAAGTCGTCGATCGTCCACTCGACTTCGGCCGCATGCGCAATCGCCAGAAAGTGGAGCACGGCGTTGGTCGAGCCGCCGGTTGCCATGATCACCGCGACCGCATTCTCGATCGACTTCCGGGTGACGATATCGCGCGGCTTCAGGTCGTTTCTTACCGCCTCGACCAGCACGCGTGCCGCCTGTGCAGTCGCCACGACGATTTCGTTTTCAACATTCGCCATCGTCGACGAATACGGCAGGCTCATGCCCAGCGCCTCGAACGACGAACTCATCGTGTTGGCGGTGTACATGCCGCCGCACGAGCCGCTGCCGGGAATGGCGCGCCGTTCGATCTGACAGAAGTCTTCTTCACTCATGTTGCCGGCGCTGAACTGGCCGACCGCCTCGAACACGCTGACGATGTTCAGGTCCTGGCCTTTGTAATTACCAGGAAGGATGGTGCCGCCGTAGACATAGATGGCGGGCACGTTCGCGCGCAACATCCCCATCATGCCGCCCGGCATGTTTTTGTCACAGCCGCCGACCACCAGCACGCCGTCCATCCACTGTCCGCCGACGCAGGTCTCGATGCAGTCGGCAATGACTTCGCGCGACACCAGGCTGTATTTCATGCCTTCGGTGCCCATCGCCATGCCATCGCTGATCGTCGGCGTGCCGAAGATCTGCGCATTGCCGCCCGCGGCCTCGATACCCGCGACGGCCGCATCGGCCAGCTTTTGCAGGCCCGAGTTGCACGGCGTGATCGTCGAGTGCCCGTTCGCCACACCGATCATCGGCTTCTTGAAGTCGGCTTCCTGGTAGCCGAGTGCGTAATACATCGAACGATTCGGCGCGCGTGCGACGCCTTCGGTGATGTTTTTGGAGCGGCGATTGATGCTCATCTGGGTCTCGTTCGATCGATTTTTCGGTGATGACAGCGGGCCCATATCCGAGCGACTTGAGCGGGTTTTTGATCATATCTCGCCGCTTATCATGTCCATTGCCCTGGCAGGACCCGATCAACCACATGCTCGTTCATCCCCAGTTCGACCCCATCGCGTTGCAAATCGGTCCGATCGCCATTCACTGGTACGGGCTCACCTACCTCGTTGCTTTTGGGCTGTTCCTGTGGCTTGCGGCGCTGCGCACCGCCCAGCCTCAGTTCGCCGCTGTCGGATGGACGCGGCGCGATGTCGAAGACCTGCTTTTCTATGGTGTGCTGGGTGTCGTGATCGGCGGCCGGCTGGGCTATGTCATCTTTTACAAGCCAGGCTACTACGCCGCCAACTCGCTCGAAGTCTTCGCAGTGTGGAAAGGCGGCATGGCCTTCCATGGTGGATTGCTCGGCGTGCTCGGCGCGATGTGGTTGTTCGCGCGCTCGCGCAGCAGGCACTTCCTCGAAGTCACCGACTTGATCGCACCTTGCGTGCCGACCGGCCTGGCTTCAGGCCGCATGGGTAACTTCATCAACGGCGAGTTGTGGGGCCGTGCCGCCGATCCGACGCTGCCGTGGGCGATGGTGTTTCCGCAGTCCGGTGTGAACATGCCGCGACACCCATCGCAGCTTTATCAGTTCGTGCTCGAAGGCTTGTTGTTGTTCGTGCTGCTGTGGCTGTACTCGCGAAAAGCTCGGGGCCTGGGTGTCGTGTCGGGTGCCTTTTTGATCGGCTATGGCACGTTGCGCTTCGTCGCCGAATACTTCCGTGAGCCAGACAGTTTCCTGGGGTTGCTCGCCTTCGACATGAGCATGGGTCAATGGCTGTGCGTGCCGATGGTGGCGACCGGTCTTCTTCTGTTTTGGCTGGGCCGACAGCGGCGATTTTCAGCGCCGCCACGAACGCCGACAGCATCCTGATTTCCCGCACATGATCCAACGCGAGCGTGGAAGATGAGACTTGTTTTTTTGGATACCGAGACCACCGGTTTAAGTCCTCAATCTGGCGACCGGATCATCGAAATCGGTTGCGTCGAGCTGATCGATCGGCGTCCCACCGGACGCGATCTGCATCTGTACCTGAACCCACAGAGATCCAGTCACCCTGACGCGCTTCGGATACACGGACTCACCGATGACTTTTTGAGCGACAAGCCGCTGTTCGAGTCGGTCGCCGATCAGTTGCTGCAGTTTGTCGGCGGTGCCGAGGTGGTCATCCACAACGCCGCTTTCGATTTGAGCTTTCTCGATCACGAACTGGCGAGATTGCGTCGGCCGAAGTTCGCCATCCACGTCGACAAGGTCACCGACAGTTTGACCATGGCCAGAGAGTTGTTTCCGGGCAAGGCGAACTCGCTGGATGCGCTGTGCAAACGGCTGGAAGTCGATAACAGCAGCCGATCGTTCCACGGAGCGCTGCTCGACGCCGGCCTGCTCGCCGAGGTGTACGTACGCATGACGCGGGGGCAAAAGTCCCTCGTGGTCGAAGTCGAAGATGCACCGCTCGTGGTCGAAGTGGTCGAGGCAGCCGAGCTGTGCCAGTTCGCGCTGCCAGTCGTTCATGCCCTGCATGAGGAATGCGTTGCGCATGCCGCGATGATCGAACAGGTGCAGAAAGCCTCGAAATTTGGAGCGCTGTGGCCCCCGTCTGTGGGATAATTTTTGGTTGCGACGAAAGCGTCACGCGGTGCCCCCTGGGGTCCGCGCAACGCCTCAGTCAGGATCGAAAGCCTACCGGGCGGTTAACTCAGCGGTAGAGTGCCACCTTCACACGGTGGAAGTCGCAGGTTCAAGTCCTGCACCGCCCACCAAGTGCTGTGCATCACTCAAAAAATCATGCTAAAGTCGAGGGCTTCGCTGATAGCTGGCGGGGATGTAGAGAAGCGAGCAGTGTGTTGGGTGAATAGCCGAATACAGGTTGACTTCAATACCGAGTGCGATGTAGAGTCGCTCTCCCGGTTGAAACTACGAGTGAGTTTTGGTCGAAGCT
>JANMTL010000075.1:0-2094 GCA_031390425.1 Rhizobacter sp. | reverse complement strand
GTGTATAGCCAATAGCCGAGGCGTACCCCAGGTTAAAATAGGAAAAACCGGTGTTATAAAGATACATCACCACGCTGATTGATTGGTCACGCGGGCCGCCGCCCGTCAGCAAATAGGGCTGTGTGAAGATCTGATAAGAGCCATTGATCGCCGAAATCATCACAAAGAGAATAACCGGGCGTAACAAGGGAATGGTAATGCGGGTCATCACCGTCCACCAGTTGGCGCCATCGATCTCGGCCGCTTCATAGAGCGAAGTGGGCACGTTCTGCAGCGCGGCGAGGAAGATCACCATCGCCGAGCCGAATTGCCAGGTGAACAGCATCACGATGGTCCACATCGAGTAGTGCTCGTCGGCCAGCCACGGGATCGGCTCGAAGCCGAGGTGGCCAAGCAGTCCGTTGACCAGTCCGTTGCGCGCGAACACGAAACGCCACAGCACCGCCACCGCGATGCTGCCGCCGAGGATCGACGGCAGGTAGAACGCCGAGCGGAAGAACGCGATGCCTCGCAGCTTGAAGTTCAGCACGTGTGCCACGAACAGCGCGAAGCCGACGCGCAGCGGCACCGCGAGTGCAGCGAACAGCAAGGTCACGCCGAGGCTCTTGCGGAACAGCGGGTCGTTGGCGGCGATCTCGCGGTAGTTCTCGAGTCCGACGAATACCGGCGGATCCATCACATCGTATTGAGTGAAGCTCAGCGCCAGGCTCACCACGAAGGGGAAGAGCTTGAACCCGAGGATGCCCAGCACGAAGGGCAGGACGAAGAGGAAACCGAGCTTCTTGTTCTCGTACATCGCAGTGTCCTGGCGCTGTGTGCTGACGCTCTGGTGTGGCGCTGTGGTCCGGGATGCGAGCGGTGCCGTCTGCACCGTCGCGCACGGGCTGCCCTCAGCGCGCCAGCCAGCCGCCGTCGACCGCGACGGTGTAGCCGTTGACGTAGTCCGAAGCGGGCGAGGCGAGGAACACCACCGGTCCCGCCAGGTCCTCGGGCGTGCCCCAGCGGCCGGCCGGGATGCGTTCGAGGATCGACGCGCTGCGCCCTTCGTCGGCCCGCAAGGCGGCGGTGTTGTTGGTCGCCATGTAGCCGGGCGCGATCGCGTTGACGTTGATGCGGTGCGCGGCCCATTCGTTGGCCAGCAGCCTTGTCAGCCCCATCACGCCGCTCTTGCTGGCGGTGTACGAGGGCACGCGCACGCCGCCCTGGAACGACAGCATCGACGCCACGTTGATGATCTTGCCGCCGCCGCCCTGGGCGATGAACTGCCGCGCCACCGCCTGCGCGAAGAAGAACACGGTCTTCAGGTTGACGTTGATGACGTCGTCCCAGTCCTTCTCGCTGAACTTGAGCGCGTCCTCACGGCGGATGATGCCGGCGTTGTTGACGAGGATGTCGACGCGGCCGGTCAAGGCCTTGGCCTTCGCGATCAGGCCTTCGATGCCGTCGATCTTCGACAGGTCGGCGCGCAGGTCGAGGAAGCGCCGGCCGAGCGCTTCGACCGCCTGGCGCGTGGCCTGCGGTTCGGAGACATTGACGCCGACGATGTCGGCGCCGGCCTGCGCCAGCGCCGTCGCCATGCCCTGGCCGAGGCCGGTGTTGCAGCCGGTGACGATCGCCACGCGGCCCGACAGTTGAAAGCGATCGAGGATCAAGGTGCGTCCTTCGAAGCGGTCAACGCAGGCGCGTCATGGGCACGTGGTCCATGTCGCCGAAGACCTGGTTCTCTCCCACCATGCCCCAGATGAAGGTGTAGGCCTGGGTGCCGACGCCGGCATGCATCGACCAGCTCGGGCTGATGACGGCCTGCTCGTTGCGCACCACCAGATGCCGCGTCTCGGTCGGCTCGCCCAGCATGTGGAAGACGACGCCGTCGGCCGGCATGTCGAAATAGAAGTAGACCTCCATGCGGCGGTCGTGCGTGTGGCAGGGCATCGTGTTCCACAGGCTGCCGGGTTCGAGCTGCGTCATGCCCATCAGCAACTGGCAGGTCGGCAGCACGGCCGGCACGATGAACTTGTGGATCGTGCGGCGGTTGCTGGTCTTCGGATCCCCCAGCGTCTCCGGCGAAGCCTCGGCCAGCGTGATCTTCTTCTT